>JAITHS010000044.1 GCA_031279875.1 Tannerella sp. | reverse complement strand
TTTTGCAACAATATTAAACGGACTTGCCGAGCCGAGCGTTTCGCGTTCGCTGCGGATAAGTGCCTTATAATCACGAATATTACGCATCCCGACAAGCGCTATTGACTGCGCAAAAGGAGCCTCATTGCGGTCGATATATCCGTTGCGCAGTTGGCGCAAAAATGTTATCAGAGTACCGTTGCTCAAACAGTCGGCTTCGTCGAACAGCACAACGAGCGGAAGGTCGAGCATAGCGCAGTATTTCGAAAGTTCACTTTGTAGAACGCTCGCAAAATATTCCGGTTTGGCATCTTTTGCAAAATCATCACAATAAGGCATTTTGTATGTCTGTAACGACATCTTTATTCTGTCAACAATCTGCGGAATACCCGCTCTCGGATCGTTAATTTCCTGCAAACTTTCGAGCGAACAGTAAAGCGCATAATACTTCCCCGCCGAATTCAGCCGCGTAGTCAGATCTTTCAAAAAAGTAGTTTTGCCACTTTGTCGTGCTGCGTGAATGACAAAATATTGCTGCCTATCAATCAATTGCTCTACGCCCTGCAACCGATCCTGCGCAGGTATCATATAGTGCATTTTTTGGAAACAAGGCCCTGTTGTATTAAAATATCTCATAAAATTAAGAATTATAATATGCAAAGATACAATTTTTTTATCTAATTTTGCAGACGCATAAAACAAATTTTCGACTTATGAGAACGATTTTTATTATTTATCTCTTTTGTCTGACGCTTGCGGGCAGTAGCGTTGCGGCACAAAATCAGAACAAAGAGGCTACCGAAAGCATCATCAAGACAAAACGCAGTCGCTTTGTTGTCGGCATTCGTAGCGGGTATTCTCATATGCTTGCAAGTGCGGATGCGGGTATTAAGGATGCTATATCTGCGGGAGCAACGCAGCAAGGTGCCGAAAACTACTACGATAAACTAAAAAAAGGCTTTCATTTCTCTGCCGACGCTCATTACATGATAGTCGATTTCGTGGGAGCGGGAGTGAAATATTCACTCTTCTCATCTTCGAGCGATATTGACATGACGGCAAAGGCGTCTTCGTCCTATTCCATACTTCCGCCCCCGTCTTACCTGTATTACTGCATTGGTTATGATGAAAGGATGTATGTTAACTTTGTAGCGCCGTCGTTCGTTTTCAGGCAGCGGATCGGGAAAACAGCACGTATTTCCGAAAAGATAGCCGTCGGCTATGCCGGTTACAGATCGGAAGTGCGTGCCAAAGCCGACCTGTTACCTACACAAAAATATTCAAACATGCTTGCCGAAGGCGGCAATATCGCTCTAAACCCGGAAGTAATGTTTGAAGTGTTTCCTACAAAATGGCTTTCCGTAGGTTTGAGCGCAGGATATTTCAATTTTACCGTCAAGAAAATGAAACTCAAGGCACAGTCGCCAGGCAGCACGAGCTTGGATATTATCGAAACGGAAATAAAATTAGAGAAAGACAAGTATGAAACCCTGTCACGTATAGATTTGTCGCTTGGATTGAACTTTCACTTTTAAAACCATACAAAATGAGATATATAATGATATGCGTGCTGGGAGGTTTGATGTTTGCCTCATCATGTAGCGACGACTTTTTGAAAGAAGAGCATCCGTTTTATTCTGCTGCCGAATCGGCGGGTATTACCGTTTCGCCCGAATGGGAAGAAGGCGATTATCAGATATTATGCAATGTCGAAAATACAACGTTTAAGGTAGTCTCAAAACCTCATTGGCTTGCCGTATCAACTATGAGCGGCAAGATAGAAGACGGCATAGCCGTTATCCGCCTCAAAGCTAATCCCGACAAAGAACTTCAAAGCAAAGTAGGCATTTACAACTCACTGATGATGCTTGAAACGGCAAACAAACAGAAAGTAGCCGTGCCTGTGTCATATATAGTTGAAGGCAATCCTGTGTTGGAGTGGACAATCAGTACGATTGACAATCAGTACGAGAACTACAATATTTTTGCCCGTATCAACATTGTTAACCGTTCCGAAGGCATTTTGCTCTTTGCGATCAAAGAGAAGCCCGACTGGGTCACACTGACAAGCTATGGCGGTCCCAACGAGATTACAGAGAATGTGGGTAATGTGCTTTTCAGCGAGCAAGTAATGCAAATAACGATAAGTACCGACAGGAGCAATACTTTCGGCAATAAAGAGGGGGACATAGTCATCGTAAGCAATGACAAAACGCAACCGGAAGTACGCATTCCCGTTACGTATAATTATAAAAAACCGAAATTATCAATTCACTCAGACTATCTGACCTGCGATTTCGGATTCAGCAACAACAACATCGGCCTGTCGTTTTCAAACATTGATGCCGGAGCGCTGGTGTGGTCATTTGAGAATATACCCGAATGGTTGACGATTACGCCCGATAACGGAGTTCTCCATAACTACGGATACGGATACAGTTTCATGTCGGTTCAGTTAACTATAAATCGCAATAATGTTCCGAATAAAATAGTAGAGCATGTTATCCTGCTAAAAACAAATGATCCCGACAATCCTACCGTGCCTATTACCCTTAAAATAAGAAATACAACCGATAATGGAGATAATGTAGTCGGGATAGAAGGCGCCGTGACGGATGCGTGGTATGACAAACAGACCGACCTGCTGTATTATACGACAGCGCAGCCTAACACGTTTGTTGTGTATGACGTAAAAGCGAAAACGGTGAGACAAAAGCAGACGCTGCCCAAGCAACCGAACTGTTTTAGCATGAGTGAAAACGGAAAAAAGATTGCCGTCGGTCATAACGGTTTGATTACGATACTGAACGCGGCAGACCTCTCGCCAATACGGACAATCGAGATAACCATTCCGATATTCGACATCGAGTGGGCAAACAATGAGTGGCTCGCATATACGGAATCCGATTTGAATTATGTGCAGTGGACAAGGATGTACTGGATTCGGGAAGACGGTAACGAGCGCTCAAGCAGCGAACAGATATATCATAACTGCGTCATCCGAAAGATGCCTGATTCGGATTATATTCTGGCTTCCGAAACGATGCTTTCGAGCGGTGTGTATGTCTTCAACGTAAAATCGCGAAACCTGGCGAATAATGTCTCTACGTGGATGCGTAACTTCTGGTTTATGGATAACGGCACGATGGCAATAGATTCTTATGGCAAGATACACCGAACGTTGTATCTGCTGGCTTTACTGACTGCCGACGGAGCCTATTATTCGCCAGTCGATGTTGTGAAGATAAACCCTCAGGCAAATACAGAGCTGCTATGGGCTGACTATTGCAGCGCTACCCAAACGCTGTGGGCTATTTCGTCGGGATCCGGCTATTATCTGCCTGCCGACCGGATTTACAAAATAGAAACAAACGATTACAATGTCATGGAGACTCTTTCGTTCGACAAATACTACGTTCATAACAACAGCGTTTACAATGTATCCGCACATTACATATTTTCAACCGGTAGCGGCGACGAACTGATTGTAATCAAAAATGCTATAAGTAATTATGACAATATATTGAATGTATGGTCTATCGAACACATTAGACCCAATTGAAAAATTTTATGTATCTTTGCACATCATAATTCGTAATTCTATGAGATATTTTAATACAACAGGACCTTGTTTCCAAAAAATGCACTATATGATACCTGCACAGGATCGGTTGCAGGGCGTAGAGCAATTGATTGATAGGCAGCAATATTTTGTCATTCACGCAGCACGACAAAGCGGCAAAACTACTTTTTTGAAGGATCTGACTACGCGGCTGAATTCGGCGGAGAAGTATTA
>JAITHS010000040.1 GCA_031279875.1 Tannerella sp. | reverse complement strand
AATCAAGTGTCGTCCCATGCGGGACTATTGTTGATATGATGACTACTCTATCCGGAGACTAAAGTCACCGGTTAATAAAGTGGCGTCCCATGCGGGACTGCGTGGTACATATCCGTTAGTGGTTAGTGGTTAGTGGTACCACGTCATTACGAGGACGTTCACGTACAGGGCATTCGTCATTGCGAGGAACGAAGCAATCCAGCGTATTTCCTGTTTCCTGGATTGCTTCGTACCTCGCAATGACGTTTTTTACTTAACTGCGTCATTGCGAGGGTATTAACGCACCGGGCATTCGTCATTGCGAGGTACGAAGCAATCCAGCGTATTTTCTGTTTTCTGGATTGCTTCGTACCTCGCAATGACGTGGTACCTTTTGCCTTCTTCTGCCTTCTGCCTTCTCCAAACCGCTTGCAGGGTTTAAAACCGCTGCAAGGGTTTGAACATCCTTTACGCTCCGCCGACGACATAAAACTCGGCGCAGTTAGTAAACGGGCCGCGGTTGCTGCCGATAAACAGCAGTTTAATGTAGCGACCTTTAAACGAAGCGTCGAGTGAAGGAATGTCGTTTTCGGTTTTTGACATGTCGTATAATTCTCCTACTTTCACCCAATCGGTAGCGTCGGCGTCGGGAGTATTACCCATATAGATTTCGATATCCTTATTGTCGGTAGTTCCGCTGCGGGAGAGAAATCTGAAGCCGATTGCGTTGATAGGTTTTGAGAGGTCGATGAGTATCCAGTGCGGCAGCGGCATATCGGGACCCCACTGCGAATGCCAGTACGTATCTATCTTGCCGTCGATTATCATATTTTTGCCGCCGCCGTCGTCAACGCGCTCGTCGGAACATGCCAATACCGTCCAAAGACTGCGGTCGTAGGCAAACATCGTCGGGAATGTAGATTCCGACGTTACCCAGTCGAGAAAGAAAGTATCGATAGAGGCCTCTTCGGGGATGTAAGCCGAGCGATATTGAAAATTCGTACCTGCTTTGGCGTCGGGCAGCGACGAGGTTGATTGTTCGCCGTCAGTTTTAACAAGCCCTTCGGAACCGTCTGTTTTAGTGTATTTTACTTCTACTCTTACCAGACCGTCGGCTTTTGCTAACCAGTTCACTTCGCCTCCGTATTCCGATAATGCAACATCTTTGACACGTCGGTTAAAGATTACTTTCTCGTAACCGGCGCCGTAAGAATTACCAAAGTCGCTTTTCCACAGCGATCTGTGTCCGAAATTGTCGGTAGTCCTGACGTCGAAAGTATAAGACTGTTCGATCAGATTAGGAATAATAAAAGTAAACGAATCGCGTTCGGAAGTTGGAGATACTGGTATTATCATGGAATCTCTTTTTGAGTTCCAGAACACATCTATCGTCTTCACGTTAGGCGAGTTTTTCAGGAAACAGTCGAATCTTATTCTTTCTTTTCCGGCAATAAAAGATATCGAATCGGGTTGCGGCGAATAGATTATTTCTCCGTTTTCGACATACTCTTTATGTATATCCATCATGCCTTCACACGCGACTAACGTTAGCGATGCGAGCGCCGATATTGTAATTTTGTTAAATATTTTTTTCATCTTAATTTAAATATTTGGTTATTTTTCTATTTGTCCGTAAATCATAACTTCTGCCGGATGGGTATAAGTCGGGCCTGTTTGAGTAGAGAGTATTTTCACTCTTATATAGCGAAGCGGCTCAATATCAATCGGGAAATCGAAGGTAAAGCCTGATTCGGCGTATGCCACATCTTCGTCGCTGTCGGTACCGCTGGGCAATCCCGACGGTTTGCGTAGTTGGTCAACGATGATAGGTTCACCCCATTCGCTCCAATCGCCGCTTTGCGAGGGTCGTTCTCTTCGGCCGTATATTTCAATATCTTTCGGATTACCCCATGAGAAGTACGAATTGTTGAAATGACGGTTAAAAAACACGATGCGGCTTATTTGCCCTACCTGTCCCATGTCGATTGTAAACGGCGCCGGAAGAGAGTTTGCAGGCGAATGTCCGAAAGTACTTTTATCGTTGTCGATCAGATAATAGTCGGTACCTTCCCAGTTTTGGAAATTAGCGTCGTTGTTGAGGCGCATGACCGTCATTTTCTTATAATCGAAACGCTCTTCCCAGAAAGGTCTTATTTCCCGTTTGATGGTATCGGTTTGATTGCCGTAGTTATCGCGGGCAACGAGGGCAAAGATACGCGGCAGCGAGTCGTAACCACGTAATTTGCGGTTTGATTCCGTCATTACGGACGTGATTATTTCCTGCAATTTCAATTCGCCTAATGAGTCGTTGGAGAAAAATTCCAGATTAATGGGATACTCGTGTTCGTTTTGCCAGCGATATTCTGCGCCGCCAAAGCAGGCGAGGATATCAATTGAGCGTTGAATACCGGCAAGAGGCGGTTCGAGAGGAGTGAATGTTACTGTTACGGGATCGGATTTCTCCTGTGCGCGATTGATTGTATATAGGTCGATAGAATGTTGTTTCGTGTCGTTATAACCGAGTATCTCAAGCGTGTTTACAAAGAAAGATGCGTCTCTTTCCATTTGTTTACCGTTCGACAGGGTATATACGGCTTTTACAGACAGTATATCTTCTACGTTTGGTATGGTGTATTTTATTTTTACGCCTCCGGGCAACTCGGTTTTTTCGTTGACGGTAACTTTACCCGGCTTACCGAGACTTGCGCTTATCGGTTCGAGCTTTTTGTCTTCGCAAGCTATCAAACCAAGCAGTAACGCAAATGATATAATAAAATTTTTTATTTTCATAATCTAACTTTTTAAAAATTTTTAATAACGTTTAATTTTTACCATCCCGGGTTCTGTATCAGATTGGGATTATTGATAATTTCATATTCAGGTATCGGAGCAAGATATTCGCGGAAAGTAAATCTTTTGGTGTAATACGTTGTCGGCACATAATAGTCGGTAGCGTTTTCTCCTCTTATATTCCAGCCCTGCACAATGAGATTGCCTTGTTCTCTCATTGCTGTTTTCCAACGGTGGCTGTCCCAATAATTGATACCTTCGCAAGCAAATTCGACTTGACGTTCGCGCCTGATGATATTTCGCAGATTGTCTTTACTTGCAGTCGGATAATCGGGTTGGTCTGATTTTTTCCAGCTCTCTACGACGCCGTTCAAACCGGCGCGTTGCCTTACGAGGTCAATATAATCGAATACTTCGCTTACGGGTCCTTTCGATTCGTTGATGGCTTCGGCAGTAATCAGTAGCAGGTCGGCAAAACGGAAATCAGGCCATGGGTAACTTTCCGTAAATATGTCATTTGCATTACGATAGGCAGTAAGGAGATGTACTAATTTTTTCGGCCAGTAACCTGTCGTGTTATACGAATCGTAATTGAAAACCGACGAATATTCGTTCAAACGTCCTTTGGGATATTTTGACTCGGTGGCGTTGTCGGGATAGTTGTTGGCATGATTACCCCACCAGATACCTCTGTCGAAGCCCAGAGTTGAGTAAAAACGCGGCTCGCGGTCGAAGTTCATCGCCGCCGTAGTCTCGCCTTTGGCTATGTATTCGGCATGTGCGTCATCGCCTACCCGTGTGGCATAATGGTTTTTCATATCATATTCGGGGTCGTTTTCGATTGGAAGGCCGTTTTTGGTGTAGAACAGATCGACGATATGAAGCGGAACACTGAAATTGCCGTTTGTGGTTTGCGAGCTGGCTTGTTCGAGGCGCGGCAGAGCGCACTGCTGTATTCGACCGTAAGTTGCCATATATGACGAATTACCCCATATTATTTCGGGGTTCCATCTTTCGGTAACGGCATTGCGGAGGGTTTGTACGAGCAGGATATTATCCGACGGCGATTTGCCCGAATAGTCTGTGGTTTGATAAAGCCGGTGTCCTGCTTCGGTACATATTTCTACTGCTTTGATACATGCTGCGGCAGCGTCGTCCCAGCGTTTGGGGTCATAAGTTTGGTTGAAAAACGGTTCGCCGTTGTGGTCTAAGAAAGAGTTGTAATCGGTGTTACCGTTAAAAAGCGGACTTGCCCAATATGTCAGTACAAAGGCTTTAAAGGTATAAGCGAAAGCATTGGTGAAACGTCCCAACTCCTGATTGGTATTTACAATTTGCAACGGCAGCGCATTGCTTTCTATTACTTCGTTGATAAGTTGCAGTACGTAATTGAAACAGTCATCGACTTTTTCGCGGTAAACGCGCACGCCACGTGTTGATTCGCTTACGGGCGGGCTTTCGCGCAAAGGACATATCGGGCCGTAATATTTAAGAAGATAAAAGTGCATGAATGCTTTTATTAATTTTGCTTCGTTAAACATTCTGTTTTTCTCGTATGTCCGCAGATCGGGTACTCCCATCACATTGTCCATAAACGTATTACAGTCGCGGATACCGGCATAGAGCGACCTGATATAGTCGCTGTTGTTGCCCCAGTAATCGATTCTGACATTGGTAGCGCTTATTAAACCAAGCCCCCACTGCATTCCGTTGCTGGTTTGCTGATAAGTATTGAAGCATGTTTCCATTGAGCCGAAAAATGCGGGGTTTTCGTTCCATCCTGCCGATTTGGGAAATCCCCAATAGCATGTAGCCAGCATGGCTTCGGTTGTATATCTGTCGGCAAAAATATCATCTACGGTTCTGATGTTGTCGGGTACCACATCAAGGTAATCGCAACTTGCTACCATCAAAGCCATCAAAGAAATGCTCAAAGCGCCGAATATTTTTATTATTGATTTCATATCTATTTGATTTATAATTATAAACTTAATGTTATTCCTATATTAATAACTCTTTGCAGAGGATAACCGAGTCCGTTACCGCCCTGTTCGGGATCCCAAAGTTTGAACGATGAGAAGTTGAGCAGTTTCTGACCGCTGGCATATATGCGGAAGTTGGAGATACGCAGTTTTTGCGTCAATTTTTCGGGTAAAGTATATCCTATTTCCGTAGTATTGAGGCGCATAAAAGTAGCGTCCTGCATAAACCATGTACTTGTTTGGTTATTATTTTCCAAAACAGTGTTGGAAAGTCGCGGCCAGAAAGCATACGGGTCGCGGTTTGTTTCCGACCAGTAACTGTCGGCTATAACTTGCAATACCGTAGTCTGATTTACGAAAGGATGTATTCCGTCTAAACCGTCGTCGCCCGAATTGCCTGCATTTATCCAGAACGATTTGCGTGCTTGTCCGGTGAAATAGAAGTTTACATCAAAGCCTTTATATCCTGCCGAAAGTCCGAAACCGAAGTTTATTTCCGGCTCTGTGGGATAGCCTATCGGCACTCTGTCGAAGGATGATATTTTGCCGTCGCCGTTAACGTCGCGATATTTGATGTCGCCGGCGCCGTATTTGCCGAACTGTGTAGGCGAGTTAGCCGCTTCTTCGTCGTCAATAAACAGTCGTTCTGCTATATAGCCCCACCATTGAGAGTTTGAACGGCCTACTCTCGACATCCACGGCGTGGCCGAATAGTCGGGTTCTTCCCATTCCAGCACTTTCGATTTTGTGAGCGTGAATGTGCCGCGTCCCGAAAACCACAAGTCTTTGTTGATGGATTTCTCGTATTGCATTTCCATATCTATGCCTTGCGACTGTCCTACGCCGAGATTTGCTTTCACCTGAGGCAAAATGCCCATCGTTTTGGGAATTATACGGTCTATAAGAATATTTTCGCGTCTCTGATGATAATATTCTATCATACCGGAAAGTCCTAATTTGGTTTCAAATTCAAAACCGATATTTGACATGTAAGCCGTTTCCCAGCCTATCTGGTCGTTGCCGTAGCGTGAAATCAGCCAACCGCCGGGGTTATATCCCATGTTTTCGCCCCAGTTGATTTCTCTGCCTATTATGTCAACCTGCGACAGATAGTAAAAGCGGTCGTAGTCGCTGCCTATGGCGTCCTGACCTACTATTCCGTAAGAGCCTTTGAGTTTGAGTACAGGTATTGTCTGTTTAAGCGGTTCCCAGAACGTTTCGTTTGAGAGCAACCAGCCTCCTGCCAGAGCGGGGAAAAAGCCGTAACGTTTCTTTTTGGCAAAACGCTCCGAACCGTTGTATCCGAACGAGCCTTCGATGAAATAACGCTTGTCGTAGTCGTATGACAGACGTCCCGAAAAACTGATGTTGCGGTGTGGAAGACCGAGTTGAAGAGTATTGGGGCTTCCGGTCTTAGATTGGCGCATGGTGTAAACAAGAATGCTTCCGAGAGTATGTTTATCGGCAAAAGTGTTATTATATTCCGCCGCGCTTTCGAGATAGAACACCGTTTCGATATTGCGGGTGCCGCCGGCATAGTCGATGGCTTCGTCGCCTACTACAAGACGAGACAGTTTATATTCGTTTGTTCTCTTGTCGTATGAAGAAATGTTATAATAATACGGAATATATTGTCTGTAAACCGTAAAATCCGAATATCTGTCCATGTTCAACATCACTCTTGCCGAGAGGCCTTGTGTAAGCATACTCAAATTTTGTTTTATCTCAAACTGTGTAAGTGCCTGATTTTTACTGTAATCCTTATATCCTTTGAGGCTTTGAGCATAAGGGTTCAGATAGCCTCCGGTTCCATAGTTTCCGAAAAGGATATGTTTGGCATACGAGTAATACTCATCGGGCTGATAATAAGGTTTGAACAACACCGGATTGCTGTGCATTACCATTTTATACATGTCCGAGCCGCTATTGTAAGGGCCTGTATATTCGTCGAACATAACGTTTAAACGGGCTATCAGTTCGGTCGTCTTTGTAAGGTTGATATTGACGTTCGACCGGATGTTGTATTTCAAAAGGTTGATGTTTGAATTGAAATTGTTTCGCTTATCTACCTTAATATTACCGTTGTCCTGCGATACGTTGAATGCCACATAATAACGTGCTATGTCGCCGCCGCCGCTCAAACTGACATTTCCGCGATAGTTTTGTACAACTTCGTCAAACATAATATTATACCAGTCGGTAGCCGGATAGAGGTTGGGATACATGCCGCGCTCGGTCATGATTATTTTCTCTTCCGTGTATGGCGTTAATGCAAGCGGGTCGCGCGTTTTAATGGCTTCGTTCTGCATTCGCATAAAAGTTACGGGGTCGGCCGTTTTTGTTCTAAACGTAGGGCTGCTGAATGATGTTTCTACGCGCGCCTGTACTTTTACTTTACCGACTTTACCTTCTTTTGTTGTTACCATGATAACACCGTTCGCTCCGCGCGCTCCGTAAAGAGATGTCGCCGATGCGTCTTTCAAGATCGAAAAACTGGCGATGTCGTCGGTATTGATACGGGCAAGCTCGTCGGCGCCCATTTCCATGCCGTCGATCAATATCAACGGACTTTTCTTGGCTTCGGCACCGAATGTCGTTATACCGCGAATAAAGAAACTCGCGTTGTCCTGACCCGGCTCGCCGCTCAACTGATACGAGATAAGACCTGCTACACGACCCGCAAAGGCGGTTGTAAGGTTGCTTGACGGTACTTTGAGATCGGCCGGCTTAACAGTCGATATCGATGCGACAACGCTGCTTTTCTTTTGCTTTGAAAATGCGACTACTTCAACTTCTTCAAGCATCTTTTCGTCCGAAACGAGAGTTATTTTTAACTCTTTCTCGCCGTTGTAGTCAATGATCTGCGTCGCATATCCCAAGTACGAAACAACAAGTTTGCATTTCGATGGCACATCAAACTCAAAATCGCCGTCTATACCGGCTATCACGCCTTGTGTCGTTCCCTGTAACTGGACTGTCGCGCCGGCTAACGGCTCGCCTTCTTCGTCCATAACGACGCCTTTCAACTTTGTTTTCTGCTGCATAGCATCGGCCGAATATGAATCATTTTTATGATCCTTCGCATCCGCTATTTGCATAAAACAGAAAAGTAAACACATTAGTAATGATAAATTCTTTTTTGTCATAGTTAATTATAGTTGCCTCTAAACATTAATTTTTTCTTTGATTGTTTAGACAAAATCGAGGCACGTTAAAACTTTGCCCTAATAAATCGCTGCAAAGGTAAACGTTTTTTTTTTTTTTTGATAACAATTTTTATATGTTATAAAACATGTTTTTTGGTAACTGCTTGATTATGTGGCTTATAATTATTCTTAATATGTGATAGACAAAGCCCATTTTCTATCAAACGGCAATAATATAAGGTAAAAAACTAA
>JAITHS010000029.1 GCA_031279875.1 Tannerella sp. | reverse complement strand
GCCGACAGTTTGCTCGCTACCATCCAAACCGACGACGATTTTAACGCCGCTATTCAGGCACATTCCGTTGACCAGTTTAAGGAAAAAGGCGGCGAGTTCGGCTGGCTTACCGAAGCCGCTGCTTTACAAGCTCTTAATGAAGAGTTTAAGCAGACTGTCTTTTCTCTCCCGAAAGGCAAGTGCGGCGTTGTGAAATCAACCTACGGACTGCTTATCGCAAAAGTGGCAGACAGAACCAAAGACGTTGAGAAATTTAAAATCGCAGACATCACATATACCGTAACGCCAAGCTCAGCAACCCGCAGTAGAACATATAACGCTCTTAATCAGTTTGTTGTGAAAAATAATACTGTGGAACTGATGGAAAAATCGGCAAAAGAAAGCGGCTATGAAATAGTCGAAAACGCACGGGTAGTATCTACCGATATGACGCTCGGCGCTATCAACAATGCCCGTCAGGTTGTACGGTGGGCATTCCAAAGCAAAAAAGATAATATTTCGGAAGAGATTTTTGAGTGCGACAACAAGTTTATTGTCGCCGCCAATAAAGGCAGATTGCGTGAAGGTTACCAGTCGGTAGCATCGGCAACGCCACAACTGAAATCCGAACTTATAGCCCGCAAAAAAGGTGAAATCCTCGCAGCAGAATTGAAAAGCAAAAACCTCTCTTCATTAGACGCTTATGCGGCAGATTTTGACGCAAAAGTAGATACCGTCAGGTTTGTCAAATTCGGCGAAGGACGGCTGATGAACATCGGTAATGAACCCAAACTCAACGCTCTGATAGCCGCCGCGCCGCTTAACAAATTAAGCGAGCCGATAGCAGGCTCTAACGGAGTATATGTTTTTGAAGTCATCAACCGCTCTTTCGACGGAACTGCTTATGACCCGAAACGCGAAATTTCAATGCTCGAAATGAATAACATGTACCGCATCGGCAGCATGGCACTTATGACTTTGCAGCGGAAAGCGGAAATAAAAGACAACAGAATTAATTTTTATTGATAGCTGATGTGAAGAAACTTCTCGGCTTGACTTTCAACGAACTCAAAGGCGTGGTATCGGAATTGTCGATGCCCGCCTTTGCCGCACGTCAGATAGCCGACTGGCTATACAAAAAAAAGGTCGGCACGATTGATGAGATGACAAACCTCTCAACTGCCAACCGCCGACTGCTCTCGCAGCAATACGAAGTCGGTTTGCAACCGCACGTCGATTCGCGTACCTCCGTTGACGGAACCGTAAAATATGTTTTTCCGGCAGAACAAAATCGTATCGAAGCCGTTCTTATCCCGTCAAAAGACCGCACCACCCTTTGCGTGTCGTCGCAAGCCGGTTGTCGCCTGAACTGCGCGTTTTGCATGACCGGCAAGCAGGGCTTTAACGGACAACTTACCGCCAACGACATATTCAACCAAATACAGTCTGTCCCCGAAAACGACCAACTGACAAACATCGTATTTATGGGTATGGGCGAGCCGTTCGACAATACCGACGAAGTGATGAAAGTACTCGAAATCCTCACATCGTCATACGGCTACGCATGGAGTCCGAAGCGCGTAACAGTATCTACGGCAGGTATCATTCCGGGTTTGAAACGCTTCCTCGACGAGAGCGATTGCCACCTCGCCGTAAGCCTCCACTCGCCTTACCACGAAGAACGTATGTCGCTCATGCCTGTCGAAAAGGCTTATCACTTGGACAGCATCATCGACTTGCTTCATAACTACGACTTTACGCACCAGCGGCGAGTATCGTTTGAGTACATCATGTTTGACAATCTTAACGATACCGACCGCCACGCCCACGACCTTGCACACTTATTGAGGGGCATCGAATGCCGCGTCAATCTGATACGTTTTCATCATATACCCGGTTTGAAACTGCATTCCTGCGGCGAGCGTAAAATGGAAATGTTTCGTCAAATACTCAATGACAAAGGCGTTATTGCCACTGTTCGCGCATCTCGCGGCGAGGATGTATTCGCCGCCTGCGGAATGCTTGCCGGTAAAAATCAAGTATTACCGTCATGAACATTGCCGTCGGATTACTCATACCTTTTGTCGGGACGCTGTTGGGCGCGGCGATGGTGTTTTTACTCAAAGATGAAATTAAACCGCAACTGCAAAAACTGCTGCTCGGCTTTGCGTCGGGCGTTATGATTGCCGCTTCAGTATGGTCGCTGCTCATACCGTCGCTGGAAATGGCGCATGAGCAGTCAAACGCTGTCGAATGGCTGCCTGCAAGCATCGGTTTCCTTGCGGGGATGATGTTTTTACTGCTGTTAGACAGCATCATACCTCACCTCCACATCAACTCCGACGAGCCGGAAGGTGTCAAGTCGAAACTCAAAAAGAACACAATGCTCGTTTTTGCCGTTACGCTCCACAATATCCCCGAAGGCATGGCAGTGGGCGTAGTGTTGGCAGGAATGATGGAGGGCGTGTCGAATATCTCCGTTGCAAGCGCAATGGCGCTGTCGTTAGGTATTGCTATTCAGAATTTTCCGGAAGGCGCTATCGTATCCATGCCACTCAAAAGCGCGGGTAAATCGCGTGGCAAGGCGTTTGTTAGCGGTGCGCTGTCGGGCATCGTAGAGCCGATAGCCGGCATCATCACTATCTTGCTGATACAAATCACATTACCGATACTGCCTTATCTGCTGGCTTTTGCGGCAGGAGCAATGATTTACGTCGTAGTAGAAGAACTCATCCCCGAAGCCCAAACAGGCAAACACTCCAATATCGCTACTGTCGGCGTTGCACTCGGCTTTGTGCTGATGATGATACTCGACGTCGCGCTGGGGTAAAAAACCGGATTGCGAGGGCGTTAACGTATAGGGCATTCGTCATTATAAGCAGGAATGATAGCACCAAACGACTAAACCCTTGCAGTGGTTTTAAACCCTGCAAGCGGTTTGGAGCTTACGTCAGTCATTGGTAGGAACGAAGTAATCCGGAAATTACATGATTGCAGGAGAGGCAGGATTTACAGGCTTTTATCCGGATTGCTTCGTTCCTTATAATGACGAAACCGCATATCCATTTGATAATGAGGCTTTTTTCGAAACGTCGTATCCTAACTGTTCGGCAAGTTTTAAGAGCTTTTTCTCGTTTCTTT
>JAITHS010000005.1 GCA_031279875.1 Tannerella sp. | reverse complement strand
ATTCGTTAAGTGCTTCGGCATACATCAGATAGAGGTCGGCGAGGCGCATAATAGGGAATGTAAAACGTGTACGTGTAATAGCGCCTGTTGAGGAACATGCCGTTTCAAAGTTAGTTCCTTTTTTGGCGAAATAACCGGTGATACTGTAACGTATATTGGAATTTTGTCCCGATACTTCGCCTCCTTTCATCTTTATGATATGTGGTGTTTCGGCATCCGTTCCCATTCCGACATCTTTGATACGTCCATTTCCGTACCAATATCCGCCGTCGAAACCAAGATTGGCATAAAATCGTGGTTCACGGTAAGTATTGAGTTTTGCCGTAACGATACCTTTTGGGATATAGTAATAATGGTCGTCGCCAACTGTTGTAGTGTCAAAGCGTGCCGAATAATTATAATACTTGTCTTCGTTAATCGGTACGCCGTTGTTGGAATAAAACTGCTCGGCGACGGTAAGCGACGGAGCCAAATCCGACGAAGGTCCTGTTCCAAGCCTGTCTTCGGCTTTTAATACAGGCAAGGTATGAGACTGAAGAGCTTCGGTCGTATTGACAGGGTTTCCCCAGATAAGTTCATCGTTCCATTTGATAGTAGCGGCTCCGCGCAGAGATTGCAGTCGGCGGGTAGTGTCGGACAAAACGAAGCGTGCGTCGTTGAATACAAACAAGTGGTTGATACCGGCTTCATTACATATATCTATTGCTGCTTTTGCTGCTTGGGCGGCTTTTGTCCATTTGGTCGGATCTTCGGTAGCACTGAAAAGATGTATGCCGCGATTATCAACAACAGTATTATATTCGCTGTTGCCGTTAAAGAGCGGGCTGGCTCCCCAAACTAACGCCTGCGCTTTCAGCGTTGCGGCTATTGGTCGCGTTATTCTGCCGTATTCGGTTGCAATATTAGTAATTGATAGCGGCAGGTCGGGTATCGCTTCGTCACAAAGTTGACAAATATAATCAATGACATCGTCAACCGGTTCGCGATAAATTTTAACCAGATCAACGCTTGCGCTCGGAGGTAGATTTTCTTTGATAAGAGGTATCGGGCCATAGAGCCGCATGAGATAAAAATGATAATACGCCTTGAAAAATTTCGCTTCGGCAATCCATTGCGCCCGCTCGTTTTCGTACAGGTCGGGACCTACAAGATGAATGTTTTCAAGGAAGATATTACATTCTCGCAGAGCGATAAAGACACCGCGTCCGTTGTTTTCTCCATTCCAGAAATTAAAATGAGGAGCCGAAACATTTTGAGTCCCATGTTTAATTCTGTTACCGCGATAATAGCCCATATTTGCTTCATCATAAGCAGATTCTACTATAACCCACTCGTCGCTTGTTAATATTCCGGGGTCGTCAGGGATACTTCCTATGCGCGGCATATATGAATACAGTGTCGCCAAAAACCGTTGCGCATGTACGCGGTCGGTAAAGGCGTCTTCGATTGTCGGCGTCTGGTCGGGAACTATGTCGAGATAGTCGGCACAGTTTGATAACGCTGACAAAGTAATAAATGCAAGGATGATAGTCCTTATTTTTAGTGATTTATTTTTCATAATTCTATTTTGTTTAATTTGTAATTAATTTATGAGGGGACAAGGGGACAAGGGGACAAGGGGACGAGGGGACAGGGGGACGAGGGGACAAGGGGACGAGGGGACGAGGGGACAGGGGACGAGGGGACAGGGCATTCGTCATTGCGAGGTACGAAGCAATCCAGAAAGAAAAAGAACGCTGGATTGCTTCGTTCCTCGCAATGACGTGGTACTTTTAGCACGCCAAGTGTAGCGTTTAGCACGCCAAGTGTAGCGTTTAGCACGCCAAGTGTAGCGTTTAGGACGCCAAGTGTAGCGTTTAGGACGCCAAGTTTAGCGTTTAGGACGCCATTTTTAGCGTTTGAAACTCCGATTTTACCGGCGTAACCCACAATTGCAGGCTTTAAACCAATTGCTGATATGATCATACAAACTATCATTAGAACGCCAACTGTAATCCTACATTAAAAACTTGCTGGATAGGGTATTTCATACCGTCTCCTGCCATTTCGGGATCCCAGAGTTTAAACTTGCTGAACGTCAACAGGTTCGTACCGCTGAAATAAAGTCTCAGATTAGTCATCGACACCTTCTTAATCAGTCTGTCCGGCACTTTGTAGCCGAGTTCGAGCGATTTGAGGCGCATAAACGAGCCGTCGCGCATAAACCACGTACTTGTAGCCGTGTTGTTCGACAGTTGCGTCGCAGTCAGACGTGGCCAGAGGGCGTGCAAGTTGCGGTTATCTTCGCTCCAATGGCTGTCGGCATAAACTTTAAGCAGTGCGTTTTTGGAGTTAACGGAGCCGTTGCCGTCGGTATCGAGGAAAGGCGACGTTTTGACGGCGTCGATCCAGAACGATTCGCGTCCGAGACCCTGAAAGAAGAACGATAAATCCACCCCCTTGTAACCGGCCGACAGCCCGAAGCCGTAAATCACTTCCGGCGTAGTCGGATAGCCGATAGGCACACGGTCAATGGAAGTGATGCGGTCGTCGCCGTTAATGTCTTTATACTTTATGTCGCCACCCATATAAACGCTTCCGAGCGCCTGTTCGGGCGAGTTGATAACGTCTTTTTCATCAACAAAAAGACGCTCCGCAACATATCCGTAAGTTTGATTTACAGGTATTCCGATATGCGAAAGCCATGGCGTAAGACTGTTATCGGGTTCTTCGTAAACATCCCATTTTGAATGAGCGTAAGTATAGTTGAAGCGACCCGTAAGCCAAAGATCTTTGTTAAAATAATGATTGTAATCAAGCGACAGGTCTATTCCGCTGCCTGATGCTACGCCTACGTTTGCCTGCGGCTGAACCAAAAGACCCATTGTAGAAGGCAATTGCGAGCGTGTCTGCAAAATATTATCGCGTCGTTCGGTATAAATATCGGTTATAAGGTCGAGTTTGCCGAACAGTCCGAGTTCGAGACGAAAGTTTGTTTTAGTTGCCACTTCCCATGTTATCAACGGATTGGCATATCTTCCTATACTTACGCCATTAACTGTGTAGCCGAAATTTTCACCCCAAGTATATGATCTGCCGGAGTTGTTAGGATTGACTTCCGAGATGTAAAAAAAGCGGTCGTCTTCATTTCCTATGGCATCATTACCTACAAGTCCGTAAGTTGCCGTAACTTTGAGGTTTGTTATAGCCTTTCTTATGCCGGATGATAAATCATTGAAAAACGGCTCGTTACTGATAATCCAGCCACCGCCGATAGAGGGGAAAAAGCCGAAGCGATGCTCTTTGGCAAAGCGCTCCGAGCCGTTGTATCCGAAGTTGGCTTCAAAGAAATACCGCATGTCATAGTTGTAGGTAAACCGTCCCGACAGCCCTACGTTGCGATGCGGCAAAGATAGGGTCAGTGAACCGGCATTGCCTTTGAGATAGTTGCGGATGTTGAAAACAAGCATACCGCTTACGCCGTGTTTGTCGTTAAACGTGCGGTCATAGTTGAGAGCGCTCTCAAAATAAAGCGTCGTATTAACTTCTTTATCTCCTTCGGAATAGTTAAGCGTTTCTTCGCCGGTGTTAGGATTGATGCTGTTAAGAAGATACTCGTCTTTTATTTTGTCGTAGAACGTAACATTATAAAAATAAGGTACATACTGACGGCGTACATCAAAATATGAATATCTGTTTGTACTGAAAAGTCCGCGCAGATTAAGCCCTTCGGTGATAAAATCAAGTTTCTGCTTTACCTCAAACTGTGCCAGCATCGTACTTCTTGAATATTGCTTAAAGCCTTTAACCATATCGGCGTAAGGGTTGATATACTGCCCTCGGTCGGTGTTTCCGAAGAGGATATGTTTCTTGTGCTGATAAGTAGCGTCGGGCGCGAAGAAAGCGGGGAATGCGACAGGATCGCTCCTTACTACTTTGCTGTAAAGGTCGCTGCCGGAATCAAGTGGGCCGCCGTAATCGTCAAATGAGCCGTGCAGCCTTACTACCGCTTCGGTTGTTTTTGTGATGTTGATATTGGTATTCGACCGTAATACGTAGCGTTTGAGGTCGATGCCGTTTTTGCTCTTGTTGACCGACTTGATAACGCCGTTGTCTTGATTAAACGTGGCTGCGATATAATATCTCGCTACGTTACCGCCACCGCTTACGTTGAAGTTGAAACGCTGGTTGATAGCCTGATCTTTAAACATGATATTGTACCAGTCGTTGGCCGGATAGACGTAAGGGTTGAGACCGCGCTCTGTGCTTTCGATTTTCTCGACGCTGTAAGGCACGGCTTGCAGCGGATTGCGCGTCAGGACGGCTTCGTTGTTGAGGCGCATGTAGGTTACGGGGTCTGCCATTTCGATTTCACGTGTCGGCTGCGAGATTGATGTTTCGTAGCGGAACGTTATCTGTGCCTTTCCTTCCTTTCCTTCTTTTGTTGTAACCATAATAACGCCGTTACCGCCGCGTGCGCCGTAGAGGGCTGTTGCGGCGGCGTCTTTGAGGATTGAGAACGAAGCGATGTCGTCGGTTTGAAGCCGTGCAAGGTCGGAAGAACCCATCTCAACGCCGTCGATAAGTATCAGCGGGCCTGCACCGTAAGTCAAGGTCGTAACGCCGCGCACAAAAAACGAGGCGTCGTCTTCGCCCGGCTCACCGCTACGCTGATAGGATATAAGTCCCGCCATACGTCCCGCAAGAGCCGTTGTGAAGTTGGAACTGGGCATCTTCAATTCCGACGGCTTGATGGTAGTGATAGCCGCCGAAACGCTTTCCTTTTTCTGCTTGCCGAAAGCAACTACCATAACTTCATCCAACTCGCTCGTCTTTTCTTCAAGTTCAATTGTCAAATCGTTCTTGCCCTCAAAAGTTACTTCTTTGTCTTTCATACCGAGATAAGACACTTTTAGTCGGGTTCCTACGGTAACATTGTTTAATTCAAATTTGCCGTCCTCGTCGGCCGCCGAACCTCGCGTACTGCCGATAATTGAAATGACGGCGCCAGCCAACGGTTCGCCGAACGAGTCTATAATGCGCCCTTTTAAGGTAACGCCTGTCTGTGCCGCAAGCGGCAAACAGATACTCATCATCAGTAAAACCGAAAGCAGTCTTTTCTTACCAATTTTCATACTGTTCATCTGCTTTTTTGAGAATTTAATTGTTTATTTCGCCGCAAAGGTAAACGTTTTTTTTTTTTTTTAGCAACAATTTTTATATGTTATAAAACATGTTTTTTGGTATGTGGTTGATTGTTAAGGTTTTGATGGGACAGCCCCCTTCTGCTTTCTGCTTTCTCCAAACCGCTTGCAGGGTTTTAAAATTACGAAGTCCCGCAGGGACGACACTTTATTAACCGGTGACTTCAGTCTCCGGAGAGAGGAGGCATATCAACAATAGTCCCGCATGGGACGACACTTGTTTTCGCTGCACACAAGGGTTGTTTCAAAAAAGAAAGCCTCATCACTATCGTAATGAGGCTTTTAGGGTGAGAGCGGAAGACGGGGCTCAAACCCGCGACCCTCAGCTTGGAAGGCTAATGCTCTATCAACTGAGCTACTTCCGCAATTTAATTACGAACGGAAAATCGTAATTCGTAATTCTTAATTTTTAATTCTTAATTTTTAATTCGTAATTGATCCCGTGGGCAGAGATGGATTCGAACCACCGTAGGCGTAAGCCAGCAGATTTACAGTCTGCCCCATTTGGCCACTCTGGTATCTGCCCTTTTTTTGTTTTGTAAAACGCTTTGATAGCGCTTGTAGTATGTTGTCGTGCCGTTTTCCGCTTTCGCGGGGCGTTTTTTCCTCTGAAAAACGCTGCAAAGATACGAACTATTTTTTTAATTTGCAAATAAAATCGCAAATTTTTATTGCAGTTACTGCACATTCGTCTCCTTTGTTACCGAATTTACCTCCTGCACGCTCTTCTGCCTGCTCCATAGTATCGGTAGTTAACAGTCCGAAAATCACCGGAATATCCTGTGTTGCGTTGAGTGTTGTGATGCCTTGCGTCGCACCTTGACAAACATAGTCGAAATGCGGTGTATCACCCCTCACTACGCAACCGAGCGTAATAACGGCATCAACGTCGGCATATTTGATTACCTGTTGAGCGCCGTAAGTAAGTTCGAAACTGCCCGACACGCGGAATACGTGTATATTGCCGTCGGTTGCTCCGTGCCGTTCGAGAGTGTTGCAGGCGCCTTCGAGAAGCCGCTCCGTAACACTGCGATTCCACTCCGATACTACTATTCCGAACCTCATCTTCGAGGCGTCGGGAACTGTTGCCGGATCGTAAGATGACAGGTTTTGATATGCTGATGCCATGCTTTTACTTCACAGCCAACTCGGCTCTTGTTATATATTTTTGAATATCAACGGCTTCCATCGAAGCGGCATGTTTCTCCTTTATCTCGGTATAGACCTTGATGGCGTCGCCATAGCGTTGCAGGCTTTCGTATGCAATACCGGCCTTTTTGAGATAGACCGGCGACAGAAAGTCGTTGGCAGCCTTTTTGGCGGCCTTCTCAAAATAGGTTATACCTTCCCCTACATTACCGGCGTCAACGCAGCAATCTCCTATCAGTCCGATAATTGCGGGTGCGATGTTATCATCGTTACCGTCAAACGATTTCAGATGCTTGATAGCACCGTCATAGTCGCCGTTTTTGTAGCAGCAGATACCGGCGTAAGCCTTAGCGAGATTTGCCGATTTTGTGCCGCCGTAGTTGTTGATGATGTACTCAAAACCGTCATAATCAACGCCGTTGCCGTTGAGAGCAAGGTTGAAAGAATCCTTTTGAAAGTACTGTTCGCCTTTGTAGAGCGCTTTGGCGGCGTTCTCGTTTTTGGGCGTGAGATAGAGGACGTTATATGCTACGATAGCGGCTATTATCGCTGCCAGAGCAATGAGCCCGTAAGAGATATTCTTTTTGTTGTTCTCAATAAACTGCTCCGAGCGTGATACTAATTCGCCTACTTCTTTGCCGGCAGTTTCCGTCTTGTCATTCTTTTTTGCCATAAAGTTTGAATATTTTATTATTTTGGGGTGCAAAAGTACGATTTTTTTTTGGATTTTCAATGTTTTTGCGATTTTTTTTTTACTTTTGCACTGCTACCATTTGTTCCTTTATAGAATAAATATATGATTATCAATAAATTATCAGTCATAAACTATAAAAATATTCTTCAGGCGGAAATAGCCTGTTCTGCCAAAATGAACTGTTTTTTCGGCAATAACGGCATGGGCAAAACCAACCTGCTTGATGCGGTGTATTATCTTTCGTTTACAAAAAGTCACCTTCATACTCCCGATTCGCAAATAATCCGCGACGGCGAGGATATGTGTATCGTTCAGGGAACATATCTCTTCGAGAACAGGACGGAAGACGTTTTTTGTGCCGTCAGACGCGGTCATCACAAGGTTTTTAAACGCAACGCCAAAGAATATTCGCGCATGTCGGAACATATCGGGCTATTGCCGTTAGTGATGATTTCGCCTGCCGACGCCGAACTTATCAGCGGCGGAAGCGAGGAACGACGCCGTTTTGCCGACATGTTTCTCTCCCAAAACGACGCCCGCTATCTCAATTCTCTCGTTCTATATAATAAAGCGGTATTGCAGAGAAACGCTCTGTTGAAAGATAAATCGTCGGATTATCAGACTTTTGATATTCTCGAAATGCAGATGGAGCAGTACGGGCAGTATGTTTATGCCAAAAGGCGGGAAATGTTAGATGAAATAACGCCGCTCTTTAATGAGTATTACGCGCTTGTGAGCGGTCAAAACGAACTCGCCGGACTGAAATATAACTCGCAACTTGCCGACAGCGATTTCGTTAAATCGTTGAGAGACAGTCGCGCCAAAGACCTCGTAGCCGGTTATACTACTTTCGGAACGCATAAGGACGATATTGAGATGACGCTCGGCGACAAACTAATCCGTCGCGCAGGCTCGCAGGGGCAAAACAAAACGTTCCTCATCGCCCTCAAACTTGCGCAGTTTTCGCTTATGGTCGTCAAAGGTATGTCGCAACCCATTCTGCTGCTCGACGACATCTTCGATAAATTGGATGCAGAGCGGGTAGAGCGCATCATCGGTTTGGTGAGCAGCGACCGTTTCGGACAAATCTTTATTACCGACACCAACCGCGAATACCTCGACCGCATAGTCAAAAATCTTACACACGATTATTCATTGTTCCGTATCGAAAACGGTCGGGGGTTGTAGAGACGTTGCTTGTCAACGTCTCATGGCGTGCGTGGAGACGTTGCGTGCAACGTCTCTACCATGTCTGCGGCAATTTGCTGTTTTAAGGCTTCGGGAGAGTCGAATTTCATCTCGTCGCGTATAAAAGCGACAAACTCAACCGTCAGCGTTTGTCCGTATAAATCGCCGTCGAAGTCAATGATATGGACTTCAATGGAAGTGCCGTTATTGCTGTTTTGACCGGCCTCGTCTTCTATCGTAGGTCGCGAACCGATGTAGAGCAATCCGCGTTTAGTTTCCTCTACCGTTACGGCATACGACCCGTTTTTGGGGAGCATCTTCGTTTTATCGTTCAAGACTATATTGGCGGTAGGAAAGCCGAGTGTTCTGCCGATTTTGGCGCCTGATACAACTTTGCCCGTCAGTCTGTAACGGTATCCGAGCATGGCGTTTGCCGTTGCGATATTGCCTTCCGACAGGCAGCGACGTATCGACGAGGAACTGACAGACAGGGTGTTTGTCATTGCATATTGTTTATTTGAGGGAACTTGCAGCACTTCCATGCCGCACTGCGATGCGTAGCGACAGTAGTCTTCAAACCCTTCCTCGCGGTTGTGTCCGAACCGGTGGTCATAGCCGACAAGCAAACACTTGACGTTGAGTTGTTGATGTAAAA
>JAITHS010000339.1 GCA_031279875.1 Tannerella sp. | reverse complement strand
CAGATGCTCGCCAAAAGGCTCTACGACGGGGAAAATGATGCGTCCGCTGCCTGCTACTACCGTATAACCTTCCACGAAATCGAAGAAACCGTCGCCGTTACCACCCGGAACAGCCTCGTTGCGCGAGTTGAGACGGTCTAAATTCATTACTTTAATAAGTGTTTTGTTTTTGATCTCGCCTTCGGGAATTGAATATACGTATGTGCCTGCCGTATCGCTCTGATAGACAATATCTAATCGAAATTTTTCTCTTTGCACCGAGGATGCGCCGGGTATGTTATAGACGTTTTTCATCATCAAATCCCAGAAAGGCATTGCGGGAGATGATGATGTGCCTTTTATTGTTTTGAGATAGAGGCAGTTATTGGTATTTTCGGAGTTATCGCTCGAAAATTCGCCGACTTGATATACTTTGCCGTCGTAGATAAATTCGTATGCAACCGCCAGCGCTTCGTCGGCTTGCAGTCTGGCGTTGAGCGAGATGTAGCCGAGTTGGTTGTTGAGGGTATAATCGGTTGTTGATAACATGCGTGCGCTTTCGATTTTTTCGTAATCGCGACCGCCGTCGATGAATCCGTCGAAAACTTGCGTTACGGCGCTTATTTCACGGGCGCCGGAGTAGTTGTCAACTATCGTGCGATAGAGATTGTTGGCGCCGTTGTAAGGTATCGGGATTGTGCCGGTGGGCGTAAACTGCGGGTTGCTGATACGGCTGTTTTCGGCAAGGTCGGAAAACGATACGATGTTGCGCGATTGGTCGTATTTGCTGCTTTTGTTTGTTACCCATACTTCGATGCGGTTGATTGAGATGCCCGACGAGATGTAGGGCAGCTTTGTCATTGCGCGGTCATAGTTGTCGCGAAAATAGTGGGCGAGGAAATAATGTCGGTTTTCGTCATAATCGCTTGCAACTATCTCATAATCGGTCATTTGTGAGCCGCCTTTCGATGATGACGTGTAGGCATCCGATTCTTGCTGCGCTACTACGGTGCGGATGTTGAGTTTGCCGAATTGCAGGTCGGCCTTAACGCCAAAGAGCGCCGAGCCACCGCGTACAAGCGAGTTGTTGGTAGTAAGGCTTACGTTACCGCCTTCAAGTACTTTGACGATTTCGTCTTCTTCGCCGACATAGTTGAGCCGCAGTTTCGACTGGTCGAAGTCAAACTGCGCGCCGGTGTTGTAGTTGAGGTCGAAATTGACTTTTGTGCCTACCGAAGCGCGTGTAGTCATGTTTACGTCGGTGTTGAAGTTGAAAAACGTGCGGCTGCGAGACCTTTCGGGCAAGGCGGGATTGCTTGTCGAACTTGTCTTCAATCCTATGTCTAACCCTATTGTGCCTTGTGATTGGAGTTTGACGCCGCCGGGTCCGAAAATTTTGTCTGCCGCGCCGATGTCTAACTGCAAATCGAGCGGGTTGAATACGTTGCCGCTTCTGCCGCCGCCTCCGCCGCTTCTATCTGCCGCGCTGTCTAACATGGAACGGTTTTTCTCCTGAAAATATCTGTCAAGCGACTGTCTTAAAGAGTAATCCATATATTCTTCGGGCGTCATCAACATAGGGGTGCCGAGAGTCATGTCGCCTATCTTCGATTTGAAGAGATAATTGCCTGTTTTTAAGTCGTATTCGACTTCTTTTTTGATGTTTTCGGGGTCTTTTAAATCGGCTGCCGAATTATTTTTTTTCGTCAGGTCGTTATATTCTTCGGGAATGGTTTTTTTGACCGGCAACAGCGGCTTTTCGTGGGGCTTTGCTATGGTGCTGTCGGGCGGAAGTGTTTTGGTGCTGTCGGGTGGAAGTGTTTTGGTGCTGTCGGGCGGCGATGTGATAGTGCTGTCGGGTGGCGTATTTGTTTGAGCTGCAACGATTTGAAAAAAGAGCAGGAAGAGGACTAACAATATTCCTTTGTAACAACGCGCGTAGCGGTCAAAAATCTTCGACCTTTTACAACGCTCCGTATGTCCTGCTCTACGTATCATCTAATAAATTTATTTACAATATTTTAAGCGCATTTTTAATAACCTGTTCGACAGTAAACAACGGGTTGCTTTTCAATATCTGCGATACTGCTTTTTGCGTATGATTTTTCTGAAATCCGAGCATCACCAACGCCGAAACAGCTCCTTCGGCAATCTCTGACGTGGCTTTCGATGTAAAACCGTCTGCCTGCGACGTGCCTTCAACAATCTTAACTTTTTTCTTCAAATCAACGATTATTCTCTGTGCCGTTTTAGTGCCGATACCTTTGATAGTAGTAAGGCTTACATCGTCGCCCGACGATATAACATTAACCAAATCAGCCGGTTGCAACGACGACAGTATCATTCTTGCCGTAGTAGCGCCTACTCCCGGCACGGTAGTAAGCATCAGAAAGAGTTCGCGTTCTTCTTTGGTCGCAAAACCGAAGAGCAGGTGCGCATCTTCTCTAATGACCTCATAGACAAAGATTTTGCCTTCGCGTTGCCCGTTAAACGCGCTGTAAGTAGTTACCGAAATATGTAACTCATAGCCTATACCGCCGCACTCCATAATCATCTGTGCCGGTGTCAATTCTGCTATTTCGCCTTTTATGTAGTCTATCATCGTTTTCTTTTTTAGACAGTTATACCAAGTTATAACGCAAAAATGATAGAAATAGTATAAAAGATTAAAAATTAAGAATTAAGACTTAAGAATTAAAAATTACGTGGTACCACGTCATTGCGAGAGCGTTGACGTACAGGGCATTCGTCATTGCGAGGAACGAAGCAATCCAGAAAGAATGGCACGCAGGATTGCTTCGTTCCTCGCAATGACGTGGTACTTTCTGCTTTCTTCCTTCTGCTTTCTGCTTTCTACTTTCTGCTTTCTGCTTTCTGCTTTCTCCAAACCGCTTGCAGGGTTTAAAACCACTGCAAGGGTTTAATGACAAATCAAGCTTTGTTTGACTTCAAATCAAGCTTTGTTTGACTTCAAATCAAGCCTTGTTTGACTTCGAATCAAGCCTTGTTTAATCAATCACTTAACTTTCTTGAGGCCGGCTTCCTTGAGGGTTGCTTGTATTCGCGCTCCCGGTCGGTATATGACGCTGACGCTTTTTATTGCGCGTGCGTCAACGGCTTCTTCGGTATCTCGCCCTTCACTGTTGAGCGATGGATAAAATGTACCCAGCCGCTGTAGCTTGACGGTCTTGCTGTCGGCCAGCTTTTGCTGAATAACGTTTTCCAACGCTATAATAACACTTTGTATGTCCGGCTCTGAAAGGGAACTGAACTTTTCGATTTCTTTTGCCAGTTCCTCTACCGTTACCACGCCGTCTTTTACAATCGAGGCGTAGAATTTCTTTACTCCTCCACCAGCCACTCCGGGCTGCGCTTTTTGAATTACTTTGTACTTAATTGCCATAATTATATAAATTTGGGGTTTCCTAATAGTTTTAGAATTGCAAAGATACGACATTATTCTTGATATAGATCAATATTGTTGCATTTTTATGTTTTTTTAACACAAAAAATGTGGGAAGAG
>JAITHS010000301.1 GCA_031279875.1 Tannerella sp. | reverse complement strand
TTTGTCATAGAACTGAAAGTGGCATACAAACCGGAAGACGTTCCTGCCAAACTTGCAGAAGCCGATAAGCAGATAAAGTCAAAAAACTACCTCACTCCCTATCCCGACGCAATTGCGCTTGCAATGGTGATAGACGATACTAAAAGACAAATACATTAGTGGTTAGTTGAGAGTTGAGAGTTGAGAGTTGAGAGTTGAGATGACGGTACCCCAAACCCTTGCAGTGGTTTTAGAACCCTGCAAGCGGTTTGGCATAACTTACCGACCAACGGCAAATTTTCAGTTATATTTTAAACCTTGTCGCATCTCATCCGTCTAAAAGATGTTATTTAAATTATTAATGTCGTTTTATTAAAACATTTTTTTTATGAAGAGAATTTTTTCAGTGAGTTTAATGCTATTATTTGCCTGCATGATGTCGTTATCGGCGCAAGATCAGGGCGGGCAACGCCGACAAGGAGGTCAGGGCGGACAAGGAGGTCAAGGTCGTGGAGGTTTCAACTCCGAACAACGCTATGAGCAGTTGAAGAAAGACCTCAAGCTCAAAGACGCTCAGGTTGACAGTTTGAAATCTATCGACAAAGACAGGCGCGCAGAGTTCCAGAAAGCGAGAGACGCTAACGGCGGAGGCGGTGGAGACCGTGAAGCCATGCGTGCTGCGTATCAGAAGATGAACGAAAAGTACGATGCCAGAGTGAAGAAAGTTCTGACTGCCGAGCAGTACAAAAAGTACAACGAACAGATGGAAGCAATGCGTCAGAGAGGCGGACAGGGCGGTCAAGGCGGTCAAGGCGGACGTCGCGGAGGCGGCGGAGGCGGTGGTCAAAACTGATTGTCGCAAGCATTGAAGGGAACCTCTAAAAATTGATTTTTTCGAGGTTCCCTGAAACATTAAGCGGCTTTGTAAGCGGGTTTTTCCGTCATACAAAGCCGCTTTTGTCTCCGTCGCAAGCCTCAAAAAAACTAAATTTTCAAAAGTTACCGCAATTTTTTTTGAAAAAAGTTGTTATTCTAAAAAAATATTCGTATCTTTACATATAAAAATAGAATGATTATGTCAGACAGTATAGTTATTATTCCTACTTATAATGAGAAGGAAAACGTTGAAAACATCATTAGAGCAGTTATCGGGCTGGAAAAACAGTTCAACGTACTGATAATCGACGACGGCTCGCCCGACGGTACGGCCGATATTGTTAAACATCTGCAAGCAGAAGAGTTTGCCGACAGGCTGTTTCTTGTAGAACGAGCCGGTAAACAAGGGCTTGGCACGGCTTATATCTGCGGGTTCAAATGGGCAATAGAACATGGCTACGACTATGTTTTCGAGATGGACGCCGATTTCAGCCATAACCCTAACGACCTGTCGCGCCTCTATGACGCATGTGCCGTACAAGGTTATGACGTCGCTATCGGCTCGCGTTATATCAAAGGTAAAAACGTCGTCAACTGGCCTCTCGGTCGCGTTTTGATGTCCTACTATGCCTCCGTATATGTGAGAATTGTAACGGGAATGAAAATTAAAGACGCTACTGCCGGTTTCAAATGCTATCGTCGCCGCGTCCTCGAAACAATCGAACTCGACAAAATACGCTTCAAAGGCTACGCATTCCAGATCGAAATGAAATTTACGGCTTGGAAATGCGGATTCAAACTCATTGAAATACCTATTGTGTTCGTAAACAGAGAGTTAGGAACATCCAAAATGAACTCGTCGATTTTTGGAGAAGCGTTTTTCGGAGTAATCAAACTCAAATGGCAAAGTTTGTCTCGAAAATACCCCCGTATAGGCGGCTAATATGAAAAAAATAATCGGTAACGCATTAATAATCAACGAAGGACGCTCATTTATCGGCTCGGTCGTAATTGACGGAGCGTTCATAACAGACGTTGTTGAAAACAATGACGCGCTTTTAAAAAACACTGATTATGAGGTGATTGATGCGACAGGCAAATGGGTTTTACCCGGTGTTATCGACGATCAGGTACATTTCCGCGAACCGGGATTGACGCACAAGGGCGACATCGCTTCCGAAAGCCGTGCCGCCGTAGCAGGTGGCGTTACAACGTTTATGGACATGCCCAATACCAAGCCCCAAACCGTTACGGTCGAAGACTGGGAGTGGAAAAATGCCCGCGCCGCCGAAACTTCCCTCGCCAATTACTCGTTCTTTTTCGGCGGCACAAACACTAACGCACATATAATCAAACAATTAGATCGTCGATATGTACCGGGCATCAAACTGTTTCTCGGCGCTTCAACCGGCAATATGCTTGTTGACAGCAAAGACGCGCTTAAAGATTTTTTTTCGCAAACCGATTTTCTTGTCGCCGTTCATGCCGAAAAAGAAGATATAATACGCATCAATACAGAATATTACATCCAACAATACGGTGATAATCTTGCCATATCGTTTCATCCGTTGATACGTAGCGCCGAAGCGTGCTACGCCTCATCATCCGAAGCGGCCGAACTTGCCGTCAAACTCGGCACAAGACTTCATATCTTCCATCTGTCAACGGCTCGCGAACTGTCATTGCTCGACGGCGGTGCTCTTAACCAACGCAAAATTACAGGTGAAGTATGCGTTCATCATCTTTGGTTTAGCGACGCGGATTATCAAGCACTTGGCGCTAAAATCAAATGGAATCCGGCAATCAAAACACTTGCAGACCGCGACGCATTACGTAAAGCGGTTAAAGACAGCGTATTAACGGTAGTGGCGACCGACCATGCGCCTCATCTGCTTGAAGAAAAGCAAGGCTCATGTCTTAAAGCATCTTCCGGCGGGCCGTTGATACAGCACTCGTTGGTTGCCATGCTCGAACTATCGGCTCAGGGCTGTTTCAGCCGCGAAAAGGTAGTTGCGATGATGTGCCACAACCCTGCCGAACTGTTTCGTATCGACCGGCGAGGCTACATAAAGCAAGGATATTATGCTGATTTAGTGATAGTTGACCCATCAAAACCCTTAACCGTAACACCGGACAACATCCTTTACAAGTGCGGATGGTCGCCGTTTGAGGGCATAACTTTCCGACATTCGGTAGAAAAAACATTTATTAACGGCAACGAAATATTCTCAAAAGGAACTTTTTTTGAAAAAAACAGAGGTATGAAAGTCGAATTTAAGGCATGAAATTGTTAAAAATCGGGGCAGCAAATGTTAAAAATGCTGTTTTTCGTTCAAAAAACAGCAAAAATCCCAAAAATATGTTGTATAACATAAAAAAATATTCGGTCAGGTCAAAAAAAATGCCGACCTTTGCACCCGATAACCTAAAACAATCTTTTTGCCTTTAAGACTAATACCTATTAAAACCTGTAAGTAAAAGGGGACCTTTTGAGAAAAAGTTCCCCTTTGATTTTTTTGAGGTTATGTGAAACAGCGCGCTTGGAAATCTCATGATTTTTATCTAATTTTGCAGTCGCTATATGGCACATTACAAATTTTTAAAAATAGGAGATTAAAACATGGAACAAAAAACTCAACAGACAAACGCTGAACAGAAGGAAGTGACAAAAACAGAAGATGGCAAAGCGAAAGCGACAAAAACAGAAGATGGCAAATCGGAAGCGAAGATTATCAGAAGACGCCGTCCTTTCGGATTCGGATGAAAATAAATTATTAGAAAATAGCAAATGGACAATAAAACAAAAGAGAGATTAAAAGAATTAGAGGAGACATATCGTAATGCTTCAAAAGAACTAAGCAAAAACCTACGGTCATATTGTTTGGGAGGAGTTGGCATTATTTGGATGTTGCAAGAACAATTAGATTTGCAAAAATGGAGCCATAATGCAATATGGTCTCTTATATTTTTTGGATTAATGTTTGCATCTGATATTCTGCAATATTTAATAAACA
>JAITHS010000285.1 GCA_031279875.1 Tannerella sp. | reverse complement strand
CTTTCTTAATAAAGTATAGCACTCCGGCGAGCAGTAACAGCAAGAATATCAGCACAGTAAGCCATATTCCGACAGTTACGCCTTTTAAGCCGCCGATTACGGTGCAAAGCGATAATACGAAGCCGGTTATTATCGCAGCAAAGGGGATGAGGCGGTTTTCGACGGTCAAAATGCGCTCTAATCTCTTGTCACCAAAGCCGATAGACCGCATCAGCGCTATCTGTCGGCGTCTTGAAGCCATATCTTTGCGCACAACGATAACAAAACCGGCAACGCCAATGAGCAATCCGAAGCCGCCAAGTATAAGAAATATAGTGAGATAAGTGTCGGTTACACTGTTAAATTGTCTTAAACGCTCTATTGTTGGAGTTACTCTTACTCCGTATTCGCTTAATGCTCTCTCCGTCAGCGTTTTAACTTCTTCTGCTTGTTGAGGTTCCGTTTTGATGAGAACTATTTCGCTGCCGGTTATTTCAGACCATATTGATTTGAATATCTCCTTGTCGAGCAGGATGTTACCCTGAAAAACGGAGTTTTTTAACGTTCCGGCAAGCAGCATATTGACGCTACGGCCGTTGCCTGCCGCGTATTGTAACGTATCGCCGAGTTTCATTTGTAAGCCCCAGAGAAGTACGGATTCATCAATATAAACGGGATATGCGTGAATATCAGTACCTTTCGCTTGAAAATCAAGAGATTGAAAATCACACGCTTGAAAATCACGAGTGCCGACATTTATCTGTAAACCCGATTTCCGTAACGCTTCCATATCTACCCCCAGCGCTGTAGGTTGCGTTACTTTGTTGAGATTGAGGCAACTTGCATCGTCGGCGCCGTAACGCAGTAGTTGGAGGCATTCGACATTGACCGGAAATGTGTTGAGCGACAGTTTTTTACGTCCTTCTGCGGTTGAGAGATTGTGATAAACGGGGATACTTGTTTCGCACCACAGCATATATCCTCCCGTAGCGTCCTGTAATTGAGCGCTGTCGGTAAATCCGGGGCGGTTAAGCCCTACCGCAAACACTATCAGAACGCCTGATGCCAGCGTCGCAAACGATAGCCATGCACGTTTTCCGTTATATAGTAAATCATTGATTATCAACCGATTAACACTAAAATTTTTAGTAACGGAATGCGTTTTTCGTTTAGCCGTCGGTGGTTTGTCAATTTTTTTTACAGCCCTGACTATATATAATCTCAAAATAATCAGCGATATAGATATTCCTGCGATGATGCCGACAAGTAGCGTTTTACAATCTGCGTGAAACGTGAAGCCGTCGGTATGCACGGCGCCTTGCCACAAAGTATTCAACAACGTGATAATCAGTAAAGTATATAAAATACCGACCGCAAGACCGATACTTGACGCTATGATGGTAATGATGTACGATTCCTTCCATAACATGCTGATTATCAGCCTATTATCAAATCCGATATTATGTAGCAGCGACATTTCTCCGCGTCGGCTTGCAATCATCTCCGAGAGCGGCACAAGCATCAGCAAGGCAGCGGCAAGGATGATGAAAAAACCGAGCGACAGGAAGAGCATCGTGAAATCGATGCTGTTTTTTGCTGCCGTCAAGCCCGCCTCACGCGGATGTATTACTTGAATACCTGTCATTGAAGGCGTAAGTTGGCTTAAATCAGGCGTTTGTGTAAACCGCAAACCTGTGGCGCAACCGTAGGCGTTACTCCATTGCGCGGCAACCGCTTCGTAACTCACTATCGCTTTGGGAGTTGCGCGATGCGAGGCCCAATAATCCTCATCTTCTTTCGTGATGCGCGACATGTCGAGAGGCAAATCGCTGTCCCAATCGGTACATTTCTCCACGTCCGACAAGCCCGGAAATTCGGCGCTCAACGTCGTATCGGCTTGCAGTGACGCGATTGGAACAATAGATGCAACACGCAGATTTACAGAGCTTTCATGCAGCGTTTTGAGGTCGCCAGACACAAAAAAAGTCATGCCGATGCTGTCGCCTGCTTGCGCATTCAATCTTGAAGCGGAATAGTCCGACAGTATAACATCCTGATTACAAATCTTTTGCCCCTTGTAACTGTCGGCTGCCGTTACAAACGAATACGGAATGGTATCGTTGCTATGTATCAGACTGTTAGCCATATACGAAAACAGCCGGTTGACGTCGCCGTTCGTTTTCATAACGGTTTCTACAAGTTCATTTTGCAGAAAAACCCTGTCCGACAGAAGTTCGTTATCTTCAACTTTAATGCCTGATAATGAGGGTGTCCAGACGTTTTCAATATCTTCATGCGTAATATGCGCCGCGCTGAGAACAACGTTTATTTTGCCGTTTATTTTCAGTGTATTAGCGAGTTCCGTGCGGTTCACAAACACGTTGCAGGGGATGATTTGTTCGTTCTTGAAACTCATATTACCACCATCGCGGGCATCTGCAATTCCGGCGTTTTCCATGCGGACAGACGTGGTATAGTTGTCGGTTACAAAAAGTGAGCCTGACGGTACCATTCCGGTAGCAGGAAGCCTTATTATCAAGTCTTTGGTGTCGGCAACAGACAATTCGTCGGCAAGTTCGCGGTTTATTTTGGCGCCGCCCGTCGGGATACCCATATCGTCAACGCCCCAAACCATCACCGGAATATATTTGCCGTTGTCGGACACAAAACCGTCGGTAAGCAATACCGCCCGCGCATTGCCCTTAAAAACAGACGTTTGTATAATACCGGCATCAAAAAAAGAGTTTTTTGAAAACACAATAGTCTCCGTATTGCCAAGTCGCTCTTTAACCCTGTTTATGAGCGTATTACGCACAGAATCGCCGGTAATAAGGCTGCCGGTAATAACCGCAACCATAATAGCCGTAGCCGCCATTATCAGTCGGTAATAGCGAAGGTTGTATCTCGTATTACACTTCGTTAATTCGCTGATATTCATAGCAATACACCATCTTTGAGAGTAAGAATCCGTTCCGCTTCGGAAGTAGTTTCTTTGGAATGGCTAACTAAAACGACGGTAGTGCCGAGTTCGCGGTTTATTTTTTTGAGCAACGCTACTATGTTGCGGGCATTACGGCTGTCTAACTGACCTGTCGGCTCGTCGGCAAGCAGCAGTAACGGCTTCATTATCAGCGCTCTACATAATGCGACACGACTTGCTTCTCCGCCCGAAATATCAGTCGGCAAACGATTTGCAAGTCCCTCAATATCAGTCATATTCACCAGATATTCGGCATACCGCACCTGTTCGGGCGAAGATGTTTTCCGACAGGCAAGCGTAGGCAGCAATATGTTTTGCATCACAGTGAATTGCGGGAGCAGCAGATGTTCCTGAAACATGAAGCCTATTTTGCGGTTACGAAGCGTTGCCGCATCATACGTTGGCGAGGTTTTGACGGATTGCTCTTGCGGCAAGGTAATATCTTCTCCGTCAAGCACATACGTCCCCTTGTCGGGAACAACCAACAAACCCAAAATGCCGAGTAGCGTAGTTTTACCCGCTCCCGATTCACCTGTAACAGCCACAAACTCACCTTTCGTTACAGTCATATTAACCCTTCGCAGCACATAATTTATCGCTGCTCCGTCGGGGTAAGACTTCTCAATATCAATAAGTTGTAGCATCAATATTAGGACAGCGCCGCAATAGCCGAGCCGATGAGGTTGGCGTCATCAAGACGGTTGATGCGGAAATGGATATGTCCCAAGCCGAGATTTGTGAGTATTTCTTCCAGATAATTGGTTACCAACACGTTATAATCGGTGCCGTTAGCGTCGCTACTCCAGAAGAGGCTACCGTCGGCGGCGAGGCAAATATTAGTAATAGAGCGGTTGAAATCATCTTCCGACTTGTAATCAACAGCTACTTGTGTCAGTCCTGCGAGCGAGGCTGCTACGAGTTGTGCCGAGCGGGTATATATAGCCCGTGCTGTTGCTACGTATTCGTTTTTGTAAATAGCCGGATAGTTGATGATGTTGGAAATTTTTTCGCCGTCGAATTTTTTTTCTATCTCTATCGAAGGATAAGCAAGGCGGAAAAGTTGCCCGATATAGCCGCCGGAGATGCCTTTCTCGAATATTTGACGTCCTTTGGAGTTTGATTCGGCGTCTAATTTTTCATCTGCCGGCGACAGATATTCGCGTCCGCGGCAAGTCGGTTTGAGGTTTCCCGATTCGAGGTTGACGGGTATAAAGTCGCCGCCGCGATACTCTTTGTTGAGTTTGGGAATGCTGTCTTTGCTGATAAGTCCGGCCATGTTTGTTCCGGTTCCGACGATAAGACCGATGTAACTGTCGTACCCCGGCTGCATCAATCCTGCGAAGAGGCAGGCGATAGTGTCGTTGACTACTTTTACGGTTTCGATTTTAGTGTTCAAACGGGTGTTGAGATATTCCATGAGCGGTTTGCCGACCATTTTATACGGCATGTCGGGGATGTCGATCTCTTTTGTCCAGTGCAACAGCACAGCGTCGCCGTCGATAGTTGATTCGGCGGGATAAGAGAAGCAGTATCCGATATGCTTAACTTGCTCGTCGAGACCTTGTAACTGGCTGATAGTATCAGCAATAGCACCATGAAGGTTGTCTTGTGAGAAGCCTTTCGTTTCGGTTGCTGAAAGCGGGCGTTTGCGAACGTCAAGCACTTCGGGTTTTGCGCCTTTGGCAAACTTGATGATAGAAGCGCGGAAGTTTGTACCGCCCCAGTCGAGCGCAAGTACTTTGCCTTCAAAGTCTTTGCCCGGATTGATGTAAGTAGGCAGACAGGCTATTTCGGTGCCGTCTTTGCTAAGTCCTGTGAGGATTTTCTGCTTTAAATCCTCGCTAATCTCTCGTAATTGAGTAGCAGATAAATTGAAAATGTCAGTCATGTTTCTAATAATTAATTGTTTATAAAATAAGTGATTGTATAATTTCGATAATAGTTTCGGAACTTTTTTCGAGCGATTTGACGGGGATAAATTCATATCGACCGTGATAATTAAGTCCGCCGGTAAAGATATTTGGGCATGGCAGTCCTTTAAACGACAACTGTGCACCGTCGGTACCACCGCGTATAGGCTTTATTTTAGGTTCTACGCCGCATTTTCGCATAGCTTCGCAGGCGATGTCGATAATTTTGCCGTGAGGCTCAATCTTTTCGCGCATGTTGCGGTACTGGTCTTTTATATCTATTTGGATATCAATGCCTCTATGTTGAAATTTCTCGGCAAAAATGAGCAGTAACCGTTTCATTGACTCAAATTTTACATTGTTGTGGTCGCGGATGAGATATGTAAGCGTTGCCTTTTCAACTGTTCCTTCAAACGATATGGGATGATAAAAACCGTGGTATCCGCTTGTCTTTTCGGGACACATATCTTTCGGTAAACGACTGTGAAACAGCATTCCGTATTTAATGGCATTTTTCATTTTGCCTTTGGCTGTGCCGGGGTGTACGTTCAGCCCTTTAATTAGAACTGTTGCTACGGCAGCGTTAAAGTTCTCATACTCAAACTCTCCAATTGCGCCACCATCAACTGTGTAAGCCCAGTCGCAGCCGAATTTTTCGATGTTAAAACCGTCTGCTCCGCGCCCTATTTCTTCGTCGGGAGTAAAGGCAATACGTATTTTGCCGTGCTTAATATCTTTATTGTCAAGCAAATACTTCATTGCGGCAACTATTGCTGCTATACCGGCTTTATCGTCGGCGCCGAGTAGCGTTGTGCCGTCGGTAACGATTAGTTCCTGATCTTTGTAATTATCCAGTTCGGGAAAAATTTTCGGTGAAAGTACAATGTTTTGTTCTTCGTTTAAGATTATATCTCCACCCTTATAATCAATGACTTGCGGCTTAACATCTTTGCCTGACATATCGGGGCTGGTGTCGAGGTGGGCAATGAAGCCGACTATCGGCACTTTGGCATTACAAGTGGCAGGCAAAGTGGCCATAACATAGCAATGGTTATCAATGCTAACATCCTGCATTCCTATTTTAATCAGTTGATTTACAAGATATTCGGCAAAGATACGCTGCCCGGACGTGCTGGGTTTTGCAGTCGTTTTTTCATCCGACCGAGTATCAAAAGTAACGTATTTTAAAAAATAATCCTTAACTATCATAATCTCTGTACTTTAAAATATCCGAATATTGCATGGTAACGCAGTGTAGCGATCCGTGCTGTCGCAGTAATACTTTACAATCTATTCCTACAATCTCCCTGTCGGGAAAAGCCGTCTGTAATGTTGCCGCCGCCACTTCATCCGATTGACATCCGTAAAACGGAACAAGAACGGCGCCGTTGATAATCAGGAAGTTGGCGTATGTGGCGGGAAGTCTCTCGTCATCGTAATACATCGCCGGAGGCAACGGTAGCGGCATCAACCGGTAAGGTTTGCCGTCGAGCGTTTTAAATGATTTAAGCTCATCTTCCATCTTCTGCAACTCGCTAAAATGCTCATCTTCAACATCATAACATTTAACGTAAGCAATCGTATCTTTGTCGCAAAACCGTGCAAGAGTATCGATATGACCGTCGGTATCGTCGCCTGCCAAATAGCCGTGATGAAGCCACATAACACGCTGTAAACCAAACCATTCACAGAGATATTTTTCCGCCACAGCCGTATCGCGAAAATCGTTACGATTTGCGGCCAGCAAGCATGAAGCGGTCGTCATCAGTGTGCCGCAGCCGTCGCTTTCGATGCTGCCGCCTTCGAGAACAAATGTATAACAAATGTTAAAACTTGTTAAAAAACTAAAAAATCCTGCCGACATCATTTTCATTGTGAGCCTGTTATCAAAGTTAGCCGGAAATTTCAGTCCCCATCCGTTAAACACGAAATCGCAAATTACTGTTTTATCATTGTCAAAGACCGTTATACCTCCGTGGTCTCGCGCCCAAGTATCATTAGTGTTACAATCGAAGAAGTATATATTTTTCATTTCGTCGTCGGAAAACCTGCTGCGCAAAATGCCTGTATCGGGAGCGACGATAATGAGTTTTTCGTGTTTCAAAACCTCGTGAGCAATAGCGTCGAAGCATTGTTGCGCCTCAACGAGATAAGGCTTCCAGTCGGTTTGGCTATGTGGCCATGTCAACTGAACAGCGACTTGCTTATGCCACTCGGCAGGTAAAAACATAATGTGAACTGTGCCGGACTCGAACCGGCGACCCCTACCCTGTCAAGGTAATGCTCTGAACCAACTGAGCTAACAATTCTTTTACTTTCGCGCCGCAAAGGTAAAAATTTTTTTTGAAAAAAAACATTTTCTGAAAAAAAAAATGTAATTTTGCACCTTTAAAAGTGAATTTTTCATTAACAAATAAATATTTTTGACTATGCAAACTATTGATAATTACAATTTTGCCGGTAAAAAGGCTTTCGTAAGAGTAGATTTCAACGTTCCTCTTGATGAAAATTTTAACGTTACGGACGCTACCCGCATTAAGGGCGCACTACCGACTCTGAAAAAAATCCTTGCCGACGGCGGTAGCGTCATCATGGCATCGCATCTGGGACGTCCCAAAGGTGTTAATGCCAAAGAATCGCTCAAACATATTATCGGCGCCGTTTCGGAACATCTTGGCGTCGATGTGCAGTTTGCCGACGACTGTGTCGGTCAAGAGGCCAAACTCAAAGCTGCAGCGCTTCAACCCGGCGAAGCTCTCCTGCTCGAAAACCTCCGCTTCTACGCCGAAGAAGAAGGTAAGCCGCGTGGTATCGAAGACCCAAAAAAATATGCGGCGACAGAACCCGAAAAATATGCGGCGGAAATTGCTGCGTATAAAAAAGCCAAAGAAGACGTAAAAGAAAGCCAGAAAAAATTTACGGCTACACTTGCCTCATTAGCAGATGTTTATGTGATGGATGCTTTCGGTACGGCACACCGCGCTCACGCTTCGACGGCTCTGATTGCAGACTATTTTGATGCCGACCACAAAATGTTCGGTTTCCTGATGAATAAAGAAGTTGCAGCCGTAGATAAAGTACTCAAAGAAAGCGTTTCGCCCTTTGTAGCCATACTCGGCGGCTCAAAAGTATCATCAAAATTAAGCGTCATCGAAAATCTTTTGGATAAAGTTACCGACCTGATAATCAGCGGCGGAATGACATACACATTCACAAAAGCGCTCGGCGGCAAAGTAGGAAAATCAATAGTAGAAAACGATTTGCTCGATACGGCAAGACAAGTGATTGACACGGCAAAAGCAAAAGGCGTCAATCTCGTTTTTGCCGTTGACGCCAAAATTGCCGACAGTTTCAGCAACGACGCCAACACAGCCGTTGTGCCGGTAGGCGAAATACCCGACGACTGGGAAGGCCTCGACATCGGTACTAAAACCGAAGCATTATATGCCGACGTTATCAGTAAAGCCAAAACTATCCTCTGGAACGGCCCAACAGGTGTTTTCGAGTTTTCAAACTTCACTCACGGTTCGATAAGCGTAGCAGAAGCCATCGCAAAAGCCACCAAAGCAGGCGCTTTCTCGCTTGTCGGCGGCGGTGACTCGGTTGCTTGTGTCAACAAGTTCGGCTTTGCCGACAGCATCTCCTATATCTCAACCGGCGGAGGCGCTCTGCTCGAAGCCATCGAAGGCAAAATTCTTCCGGGCATAAAAGCTATAAGAGGCTATTAATCAGCATAATCATGGCAGACGTTATTAAAATTAAAAAAGGTTTGGATATTAACATACAGGGAAAGGCTCCGCTTTACTTTGTTAAGACCTACCAATCAGACAGTTACGCAATAGTCCCCGATGATTATTGCGGAATTACCCCCAAAGTAACCGTTCGCGCCGGCGACAAAGTCAAAGCCGGTACGACGTTGATGACCGACAAAAATCATCCCGAAATACGTTTCGTATCGCCTGTTAGCGGCGAAGTTACGGGCGTGAATCGCGGCGATAAACGTAAAATTCTCAATATCACCGTTAAAGCCGATGGGACGCAGGAATATGAGGACTTTGGAAAGGCGCCCGCTGATGCCGAAGGGATAAAAAACATGCTGTTGCAGGCGGGGATGTGGGCTTTTATAAGGCAACGTCCCTACGACCGCGTGCCTGACCCAGCCATCAAACCGCGTGATATTTTTGTGACGGCGTATAATTCGGCTCCTTTAGCGCCTGATTTTGAGTTTATTCTCAACGGCGAAACGGCGGCGTTGCAAAAAGGACTTGACGCACTGACGAAACTTACCGACGGCAACGTTTTTGTGGGCATAAAGAAAGGTTGCGACCTGAAATTAAACAACGTAACGACGGTCGAACTCGACGGACCGCATCCTGCCGGAAATGTAGGAGTGATGATTAATCATCTGAAACCTGTCAACAAGGGCGAAACGGTCTGGACACTGGCGGCTGCCGATGTGCTGATAATCGGGCGTTTATTGTTGACGGGTAAGGCTGATTTCTCGCGGATTATAGCGCTGACAGGATCGGAGATGAGTAATCGCGGATATGTTAAAGCGCTGACAGGCTGCAAGATAGCAAGTCTTGTACACGGCCGTGTTTTGACCGACGACACCGTGCGCGTTATCAGCGGTAATGTGCTGACAGGCAAGAAAGTATCGCTTGACGACTATCTCGGTTTCTACGACACACAGATTACCGCCATCCCCGAAGGAAGCGATGTGAACGAGTTTGTAGGCTGGGCAGCGCCGGGCTTCGGCAAGTTCAGCGTGAGCCGTGCATATCCCGCAGCGTGGTTGAACGTTTTTTGGAAGAAACCTTACACGCTTGATGCCCGCATCAAAGGCGGCAAGCGGGCGATGATAATGTCAAACGAATACGACCGCGTGTTCCCATTCGACATTTTGCCCGAATATCTGCTCAAAGCAATTATCGCTTTTGATATCGACAAAATGGAACGGCTTGGTATTTACGAAGTTGCGCCGGAAGATTTTGCGTTGTGCGAGTTTGTTGATACCTCCAAAATCGAGATACAGAAAATTGTGCGTCAAGGTTTAGACCTGCTGTACAAAGAAATGAATTAATAACAATTAAAACTTACTCATATTGAAAGCGTTAAGAAATTTTCTCAACAAGATTAAGCCTAACTTTGAGGAAGGCGGAAAGTTGTCGGCGTTGCGCTCGGTGTTCGACGGGTTCGAAACGTTACTCTTTGTACCCAACACGACATCGCGTTCGGGCGTGCATATCCACGACAGTATTGATTCTAAACGCACCATGACGGTAGTTATCGTGGCACTCATGCCGGCGCTGCTGTTTGGTATGTATAACACAGGTTATCAGCATAATCTGGCCACAGGCGCTTCGACTAACTTCCTGATGACTTTTGTCTATGGTTTGCTGGCTGTGCTGCCCAAAATCGCAGTTTCTTATACCGTCGGTTTGGGGATAGAATTTATCGTCGCCCAACTGAAAAAAGAAGAGATACAGGAAGGATTTCTTGTGTCGGGAATGCTGATACCCTTGATAGTACCGATTGATACGCCGCTGTGGATGATAGCTGTGGCAACGGCTTTTGCGGTGATTTTCGCCAAAGAAGTGTTCGGCGGAACAGGCTATAATATATTTAATGTAGCGCTCGTAACGCGGGCGTTCCTGTTTTTTGCTTATCCGGCGGCAATGTCGGGCGACAAAGTGTTTGTGCGCACTGCCGACACGTTTGGTATCGGCGGCGGTTCCGTCGTTGACGCCTTTTCGGGAGCAACACCTCTCGGACAGGTCGGCACGGCTACGGCAGGCGCTTTTAACGGCGTAACGGACGTTCTCGGACAGCATCTCACGACTTGGGATTATATCATCGGACTTATACCCGGCTCTATCGGCGAAACGTCGGTTATCGCTATCATGCTTGGCGCTGTGATACTTCTGGCAACGGGCATAGCAAGCTGGAAAACAATGTTTTCGGTATTCGTCGGCGGCGCTGTTATGGGACTTCTCTTTAATTATTTCGGAACGACACCGATAATGTCGCTTTCATGGATCGACCACCTCTGTCTGGGCGGGTTCGCTTTCGGAGCAGTATTCATGGCTACCGACCCCGTAACTTCCGCCCGCACCGAACGCGGCAAATATATCTTCGGCTTTCTGGTAGGCGCTTTTGCCATCATTATCAGAGTTTTAAACCCCGGATACCCCGAAGGTATGATGCTTGCCATCCTGCTTATTAACACTTTCGCCCCCCTGATCGACCACTATGTCGTAGAAGGCAATGTGAAGCGCAGGCTTGCAAGAGCGAAGCATTAAGATATTACCTTTGAACGCTAAATTGTATTTGATACCCGTTCCGCTGGGTGAAACGCCGCATGAAAAGGTTTTGCCTGATTATAACAGGGAAGTTATTATTTCCTTAAAATATTTTATTGTAGAAAATATAAGGACGGCACGGCGTTTCCTGAAAAAAACGGCTTCTTCGATTGTGATTGATGATCTGCACTTTACGGAGCTTAACGAGCATACCGATAGAATGGCGATGTCGAAGATGCTCAAACCGATGGATGAAGGTTTTTCGATAGGCGTAATGTCGGAAGCAGGTTGTCCTGCCGTTGCCGATCCGGGCGCAGATGTTGTCGCTTTGGCACAACAAAAAGGGTTCCGCGTCGTTCCGTTAACAGGGCCATCTTCTATACTCATGGCTTTGATGGGATCGGGATTCAACGGACAACAGTTTGCTTTTCGCGGATATTTGCCGGTGGAACAGACAAAACGTATTGAAAAGATAAAATTCTATGAATCAAGAATGTATGCCGAAGATGAAACGCAAATTTTTATCGAAACGCCTTACAGAAACAATAAATTACGGGACGATTTCATAAAGGTATGCAAACCTTCGACACGATTGTGTATCGCTTCCGAAATTACTTGTGATGAGGAGTTTATACGAACGCTTCCGATAAAGGAATGGACAAAAGCAAATGTTGATTTAAACAGGAAGCCAACAATATTTCTGATGTATAAATAAAAAAATATGGATGAGGATAAAAACTTTTATGCGCATCAAAGCGCTGTTATCGACGAAGGCTGCGAGATAGGAGAAGGCACAAAGATATGGCATTTCTCGCATCTGATGGCAGGTTGCAAGGTGGGAAAGCATTGTAATATAGGGCAGAATGTTGTTGTTTCGCCCGGTGTGATTTTGGGCAACGGAGTGAAGGTGCAGAACAACGTCTCGATTTATACAGGCGTTACGTGCGAAGATGATGTTTTTTTGGGACCGAGTTGCGTGTTTACTAATGTCGTCAATCCTCGCAGTTTTATTTCGCGAAAAGACGAATTTCGATCTACAAAAATATGCCGTGGCGCGTCTGTTGGGGCAAATGCGACAATTATATGCGGTAACGTAATCGGTGAATATGCCATGATTGGCGCCGGAGCGGTTGTTACGAAAGATGTTCCACCTTTTGCACTTGTTACAGGCAATCCGGCACGGCAAACAGGGTGGGTCGATAAAGAAGGAAACAGGGTTAAAGCATGACTGTTGTGGGCGGTATTTAATTATTATTCGTATCTTTCCGCCATTATCGGCGAGGAAGTTTTGGAACTGAATTTTTCTGCCCGCGAGCACACGATCCCCATTCCGCCAAACGCCAAACGAAAAAAAGAACCGCCTACAAACTATACCGTTTGCCGGTTTGACTTCACCGCGCAAATCGCCCTGCCCGACGGTAAACAAAAGACGGTGCTTATCGAGTTGCAGAAAGCCAAACTCGCATCCGACATTATGCGCTTCCGTCGCTATCTGGGGGTGCATTACCAAGATTCCAACAACGCATACGAAAGCGGCGACGGTCGGAAAAAGGCGCGGCAGATTTATTGCATCTTCCTGCTTGGTCATGACATCGGCATCCCCGATCGTCCGGTAATAGAGGTTGACGCCAACGTGAAAGACGTAACGACGAAAGAGCATCTTGACGCCACCAACGAGTTCATAGAAAGCCTGCATCACCGTTCGTGGATAGTGCAGACATTGCAGTTAAAGCAGCGTCGCCGCACCGATTTGGAGAAGTTGCTGGGCATCTTTGAACAGAATAACCACACAAAGATGAAACAATACTTGCTGAACATCAACGACGACGATTTCCCCGAAATCTAACGTCCCGTAATTCGCCGTTTGCGTATGGCATCCGAAAACGAAGAGATGCAGTATCAGATGGAGATGGAAGACGACTATTTAGAAGAACTTCGCGAACGGGAGCGCGAAGTCGCACAGAAAGACCAGGTAATCAAAGCACAAGGCAAAGAACTCAAAGAAAAAGACAAGGCGCTTAAAGAGCAGAGCAAGGCACTGG
>JAITHS010000280.1 GCA_031279875.1 Tannerella sp. | reverse complement strand
TGTTTATTACGCATCCTGCGGACTTTTGGCGCCTGACATGCTGTTTTTATCCGTACCTGTCGGCCTACTTGTAGCAAATATCGTTTATACTCACTCTATTATGGATTATGAGCCTGACCGTGAGGTCGGTAAGATGACTTTTGCTGTACTTCTCGGCAGCAAAAGAGCCATGTTGATTGCTCTTTTTCTTCTGATTTTTACTGTTTATTCGATGATAATAACATCTGTTATATTAGGCTATATATCTTATTATTATCTGATTACGTTACTAACTTTGCCACACGCCATCGAACTGTACCGGTTGATGTCTTGGTTTGTAAGAGAGCCGTCGCGTCAATTCACGCCTAAATGGTGGTACGGTCCGACAGGCGATTACAGCAAGTTACAAACGGCGCAAATCGACTGGTTCATGGTACGCTGGCTTCTTGCCCGCAACCTGCTGATGTTTTTTTGTTTAGCGCTTATTGCAGGAACGATTATATCCTGAAATGGCGTCGTACAGGCAAAATGTTAAATATTGTTAAAATGTTTTAATTTTTGTTCCAGTCCGGCGGCTGCACTCCGAGCAGATGTCGGACGAAGAAGTCAAATCGTTTGCGGTCGCCGTACTCACCGCCTAATGTATGGTTTGAACCGGGTACTACTACCAGCTCGAACTCTTTTTTTGCCTTGATAAGCGCATTGACTACCTGCATTGTTGAGGCGGGGTCAACGTTATCGTCCATTTCACCTACCATCAGCATCAGTGGGCGCGTCAGCAAGTGTGCGTTTTCGACATTGCTGCATGATATGTAACTGCTGTCAACGGGGTAGCCCATCCACTGTTCGTTCCACCAAATTTTGTCCATTCTATTGTCGTGGCAACCGCAGGCAGCGTAAGCCGCTTTGTAGAACTCCGGATGCCATAGTACAGCCGCCATCGCCTCCTGTCCGCCTGCCGAGCCGCCGAAAATACCTACCCTTTCGATGTCCATGCAGGGGTATTTCTGCGCCGCCGCCGTTATCCACGGGATACGGTCGAGGAAGCCGGCGTCATTGAGATTTTTGTAGCACACGCTTTCAAATTCTTTGCTGCGAAACGACGTCGTCATCCCGTCGCATTGCACTACGATAAAGCCTAACTCCGCTATTATCTGATGATTCCAATGCAGAGCGCGGAATGATTTCGGCGTATAGGCGCCACCCGGACCGGAATAGATATATTCAAGGACGGGATATTTCTTTGACGGGTCAAAATTTGCAGGTCGGAAAATCAGCCCCCAGATGTCGGTCTTGCCGTCGCGACCTTTGGCAACAAACGTTTCGGGAGGTATCCAGCCCAGCGATCGTAGTTTGTCGAGGCTGCATTCTTCGAGCGTCAGCAGTATCTTGCCGTCGGCAGCGTTACGGATAACAGTTTTGGGCGCCACATCCGTTTTAGACCACGTATCTGCCAGATATTTAAAGTCTTTCGAGAATACCGCCGTATGATTACCGTCTTCCGGCGTGAGGCATTTCAATCCGCTTCCGTCCATATTAATTGTATAATAATGAATGAGATACGGGTCTTCATTACGATTTATGCCGTTTGCGGAAAACAATATCTTTTTTGCTTTCATGTCAACATTCAACACCTCGCGCACATACCATTCGCCTTTGGTTATCTGATGTTTAACTTTTCCTGTCTGACGGTCAATAAGATAGAGATGATTCCAATTGTCGCGCTCGCTCATCCAGATAATTTCGTTGCCGAGATTTTTTTTGTAGTATCGGTTATAATTAATGTATGTATTGCTTTTTTCTTCGATAACAGCGCGCACGACGCCTGTTTCGGCGTTCAGTTCGAGGACGCGATAGACCTGATGTCCTCGCTGGTTGTAGTCAAACATGAGATTACGGCTGTCGTTGTCCCATTCCATATATCGAAGGTCATACTGTGAAGCAAACAAATCCGTTGAAGGAGAGATGATTGCACCGCTTTCGACGTCAAAAATATGCGGTACAAAAAACGGCAGAGCATCACCCGGTTTAGCATATTCGCGTTTATGAATTTTGGGCTGCAGTTGGTCTTTGGGAGATGATTCTATGATGTAGAAATATTGCTTTTCGGCAGGTCGTATCTTCATCGAAGCCACCTTGCGGGAATCGGGAGACCACTTAATATAAGCCGAATAATACTCTCCTGCCGCACCGTCGAGGCTTAAAGCCCGCTCTGTGCCGGTAGCCTTGTTGCGCACCCAAACATTGCTGTTGCGCACGAAAGCAGTATGTTTGCCGTCGGGAGAAGAAATGCTGTCGCCGGTGCGTTGCTCGTCGCGCTCGCCCCAGTAGCGCGGTTCGTCTCTGTCGCCGCGCCGTAAGCGACCTCCCCCAAAAGGCATTCGCGGCGATGTGATGCGCTGTTTGATAGTGTCGGGCATTTGCACAACGCTCACAGCATCAGCGTCAACAAGCATATATTGTTGACCATCAGGCGTATCCTTAATATACCAAAGTTGATGCGAATCGTCTAACCAGCGCGGCGAGATATTTGCATTCGGCACGGCGTCCTTGTATTTTTCCGGCAGAGCCATCGCCCTGTCATAATCATCCCTTGTTCCCTGTGCGCTCACTGTCAGGGATATAACAGCAAAGAGGCAGGCAATTGATTGTTTCATATCTATTTTTGACACATTATCGTTACTGGTCCCAGCAAGCCGGATTCTAACAATTGAGATTCTTTTTTATAATGGTTAAAAGTGGAGTAAGTGTAGCGTTTTGTGCCGTCTTGCATGTCGCCGATTAAGCGGTTAGGCCAGAGGTTTACTACTTCTATTTTCAGATCGTTGGCGCCTTCCTTAACTGCTTGAGTTATATCCGTTTGCCACGGATACGTCCATATTGTCGCGAGCGTTTTTCCGTTGATGGTTACACGTGCAATGTTTTTGACTTTACCGAGATTGATAATGTATTTATTGCCTTTAATATTGTGTAAATCAAATTTTTGATGATAAAACGCCGTGCCGGAATAGTATTTGACGGAAGGGTCGTGGCTTAACGTCCAATCGGTTAATTTATTGAATGTTACCTTTGCCGGACCACCCCATTTGGGGTCGAATGATACTTCCCACGGATTGTCGAGCGTAGCGACGATTTTATAAGACGGAAAATTTTCTTCGTCTGTATCTGTAACTGTTTTATCAGCAAAGTTTTTGAATACGATAAAATAACTTTCGTAAGGGGAAAATTTCAACTTAATGCTTGTAGTCGTTTTTTGCGAAGTATATTGAGGCAGATTTCGACGTTCGCCTGTAACGGGATGCCATATTTCGGGGCTTTTGCCGGTAACGCGAAAAGAGGCTTCAAGGCTAACGTCGTTGCCGGTTGGGTTGGATACGAAATATATTTCGGCGTCGGGCGTTGTGCGATGGGTGTAGCGGAGTGGATTAGAGGCGTTGAAATCATCGGGATATGTTAAGTTGCGCAACAAGGCGCTTGTAGTCTCATAATCAGGATAATCCGTTTCGGCAAAATCCCGACGATAAACGATTTGACCTTTGCCTGTCGGCTTGAAAGTTAATTTTTCCGGCAAAACATCTATCGTCCCCCACATTTGTGCTGCGAGTGAGTTAACTTCCTCATCGCAAGCCGGATAGTTGCTCAAACTCGGCGATTTGACCGGCGGCAAACCAACTATCGTAGCGCCGTCGTTGACCAAAGCAAATAATTTGCGAAGCAGTTCTGGACGCATAGTCTTGAAATTGGGCAATACAAGGATTTTGTACGTAGCGCCGCTTGGGAACGTAATATCGCCGTTAGAAGCTACTGTGGCGTCGTATAGCAGCGACGGCGGACAGGCGTCGAAACTGTAACCACGGCGGTCGGGCAATTCGTTGCTTCCGACATACGCCGACGGAGGCGCACGAAACACGTAGGGCGACATTTCGGGCGCTAAATACAGCACATCGGCCACCGTGCGCCCCTGTTGAAGCATAAACTGACAGCGTGCAACGTATGTGTGATATGCCTTTGAGAGATACCACCAGGTCTGATTTCTGTCCCAGTGCAGCCCGTACGGCCCCATCGTCATACCCGGTCGCAGGCTGTCGGGCAGCGGCTGATGCTCAAACGTGTGATACATAAGGCGATTGATGCCTGCCGCAAAAGCCCAGTCTCCCTGATTTTTGACCGAAGCGGGATATTGCCGCCATCCGTCGAGATGCGCTGTAAAGGCTTCGGCCGGCACAAGCGGTTGTCCGATGAGATGCGCCACCGACGACGCTTCCGTTGCTCCCCAAGCAGTGTTATATCCCTTATAATCAAACTCATCCGGCATTCCCCAAAACTCTGCCATCGGAATATCGGCAGCCGACGCAAGTTCCATATCTGCCGTCGGATTCATGTCATAAGGCTCGATGGATACGTTTAGTCCGAACCGCTGCGCATAGCGACGCACAAAGCCGACGTGATATTCTTTGACTAATTCCTGCGCCGTTTGCCGCAAATCCCAGAGAAAACGTTCCGACGTTTCGCGGTCGCCTACCATAAATCCCGCATAAACAGGATAATACGGTTGTGGGTCATAGCCGCGACGTTGCTTGAACTCGTCGCGAAAATGCGCCGTCCAGTTTTGCGCGCCCATCTCCCAACTGTCGATATGCAGCGTTTTGATACCGCCGCCGCTGGGGTTGGATTGTGTGAAACCAAGTCTGTCGAACAGTTTGCCGGTGAAATTCTCGAAATGCCGTATCATTGCAACGGTGTCGAACTTGTCGGCTTCAAAACCTACGCCCGGTATGGGAGCCGGACGTGTGGCGGCGCCATTGTTGCGCGCTCCGAAACGCATAACAATCCATTGATTTTCAGGGGCATCCCACTCTATAGTTCCGTCAGGCTTCAATAATGCCGTTAAATCTTTTATCTGATTTATATTTACGGCTTTATCATCTTTTTGCGGTGTAAAGTTCTCATACAGGGGGATATATTGCGGTACGCCTTCGACCGAACTGTAAGGTTTGCGGTAATAGAGCGCCCGCTCGTCAATTTCGGGGATATAGCGATAGCCCGGCCCAGATACGGCCGCCGTGTCAATGCGCGTAATACCGGCAGGAATAGCCAGCACTGCAACGTCTTGATAATAATCTTTCCAGCGCTGATGAGCTTCCGGCGTGAAATTGCCCTCGCCGAAAAACGGCTGTTTGGGCGGCGGCACGGGAAGAGAAATTGTTTGCACTCCTTTGCCACCGCTGACCGGCGTTATGGAATAAACGAGATGCTGCATCGATTGCGACGCTTCGACCCAAGGCCCTCCGCTGCCGTTCCAGCCCGGCCCGATACCAAGTATCATGTTGATATTCAGCCGCTCGCACTCACGAACAGCGTGTACAAACAGTTCCTGCCACTTCTCGCTCAAAAAATCAACCTCACCGCGCTTAATTCCCACGTTTACTTCAAGAAAAAGTACATGCCCGATACCGGCATTTTTCATTGCTTCGAGGTCTTTGGTCATACCTTCAGCCGACAGATTACCGTCCATAAAATACCAGTAAACGCCCGGTTTGGCGCTTGTCGGCGGCTCGTCAAAACCTTGTTCCAACGGCGTCTTACTATCACATATTCCACATCCGTCGAGGAGTATTAATAGCGTGATAATCAGTGTGTAATATAATTTATTGTTTTTCATAATGCTGCAAAGATACGTAAAAGAATTAAGAATTAAGAATTAAGAATTACGTTGATGGAGAATCGTTTTGAAAAATATCTCTTATCGTTTTGGGGAATTACGGTACCACGTCATTGCGAGGAACGAAGTAATTAGGTAAAAAAAACGTAATTATGGATGGATACTAATTATCCGTTCCCCAATAAATACTTTGCAATAATCATATCCGGCGGCGTCGTAATTTTGATATTCTCTCTGTTGCCTGCAACGAGCGTTATAATACCGCCATCAGCTTCTACGACGGAAG
>JAITHS010000159.1 GCA_031279875.1 Tannerella sp. | reverse complement strand
TCTTTTTTAAGAAGTTTCTTTTTGTTAAAGGTGATTTCAACACGCGCCTTTCCCGGAACATTGTAAATCACACCTTTAGCCATTTGTTTTGTTTTCTTTTCCGCCTCTTTGGGTTCAAGTTCCGGCGCCCTTTCGAGTGCCTTTACACTGATATATACCGGATCGCCGCCAAGGTCGTCTTCATCAAGAATGCCCAGACGTGTCGAGAAACGGAACAAAATCTCATCTTCAACCTCATCCGAAGGAATTATAGTTACGTCGAAATAATTAGTCTCACGTGTTTCGGTACCGGTAAAGAGTTTGGTAAGTTCGCGTTCTTGTTCTTCCAGCTTGCTGATTACCAACTTCATAGCCTCTCCGTCGGGCGGCAAATTATCGGCATCGCCGGTCAGGATATCCGTCCTGCTTTCGCGAAGATGGTAAATCTGCTTTGCTGCCACTTCCGCCTGCTTCGCCACCGAGCCTGCCACAAGCAGTTCTTCGGTATAGACCGACGACGACGACAAGTTCTGCTGTTTGTTTGACGGCTGTTTCGGCAGCGTGTCTTCAACGGCAGGTTCGGGTACATATTCGTCGTTTATTGCGCACAACAACCCATCGACCGTAAGATAAACAAACGGAGCCACAGTCTTTTGGCGAAACTCAATCTTGTATTTATTGTCTTCATCACGTATTCCCTTGTTAATGAGGGTAATTTTGCCGAGTTCGTATGAAATTTTGTCTTCGGCCGCGACGTTTTTGACGCCCAGATAACGCTCCGCATATTTGTAGTAAACACCGGCTTTGACCGTCGTTTTAGTTACTTCGGCATTTATAATCAGCGACGTCTTGGGGAGATAATAGATAATTCCCTCTCCCGCCGCCTTACCCGGCATAACTTTTTCAACATTTGTTTGAGCGCCTGCAAAGAGTGTCGAAAGTATCAACAAAAATATTGATAATGAGGACTTTTTTAATCCTTCGAGTATTCTTTTGAGAACTGTCTGTGCTGAAATTTCGCGGTTGGCGGCTTCGGGAATAACGATGCTTTGCGGACTTTCTATTACATCGTCGGTAACAATCATATTGCGACGTACCGGCAAACAGTGCATGAAATAAGCGTTGTCGGTCAGCCTCATAATATCAGTATCTACCGTCCACGAACGGTCGGTAGTTAGTATTTTTCCGTAATTAGGGTCGGTGTATGCTGCCCAGTTTTTGGCATACACGAAATCTGCGCCTGCGAATGCTTTCTTTCGGTCATATTCGATGACTGCGCCGTCGGTAAACTGCGTATCGAGTTCGTATCCTTCGGGATGAGTAATAACAAACTCATAATCAGCGGCAAGCATCCATTCCGCAAAACTGTTTGGCACAGCTTGTGGCAACGAACGCGGATGCGGCGCCCATGTCATAACTACTTTCGGACGTTCTTTGCGCTTGTATTCTTCGATAGTAATAAGGTCGGCAAAACTTTGCAGCGGATGCCTCGTCGCCGCTTCCATGCTGAACACCGGACGCCCCGAATAGTTGATAAACTGATTGAGTATCTTTTCGTTATAATCATCTTCTTTACTCTCGAAATTAGCAAACGAACGGACGCCGATAATGTCGCAATAACATCCCATAACCGGCACAGCTTCAAGAAGATGCTCCGGACAATCGCCGTCCATTATTACTCCACGCTCCGTTTCGAGCCGCCACGCCCCCTGATTGACGTCAAGCACGATAGTGTTCATTCCGAGATTCATCCCCGCCTTTTGGGTGCTGAGGCGCGTCCGCAAACTCGAATTGAAGAAAATCATCATCAACGTCCTGTTTTTGCCCAGTTCGGAATATGCAAATCTGTCTTTTTTAACTTCAAGAGCTTCTTTAACAGCCGCTTTAACATCGCCGATGTCTTCTACTTTTGTGAAATGTCTCATTATATTATTCGATTTTCGGCTGCAAAGTTAGTATAAAATTTTGAATTATGAAAATTAATTTAGTATTTTTGCCGCTCGTTAAAACGAAAATATGATTAAGACTTTATTATTCGCAGTATTAATGATTCAAACAGGTTTGGCTTTTGCACAGACACAAAGTCTCGGCAAACCGTTAGGCATACCGCTGCAATTGTCGGGTTCGTTCTGTGAGTTGAGGAGTAATCATTTTCATGCCGGATTAGATTTCAGGACGCAAGGCGTTGAGGGTCATCCGCTTAAAGCAGTTAGAGACGGTTATGTGGCGCGTATTACCGTTTCTCCGTGGGGGTACGGTAACGCCGTTTATATTAATCATCCGTCAGATAGCATAACGACTGTTTATGGTCATATTCAGCGTTTTAATGATATAATTACCGATATAGTCAAAAAACGGCAATATGAGATGGAGAGTTTCAGCGTTGATGTACGTCTTGATTCCAACGCTATGCCGGTAAAGCAGGGCGATATATTTGCTTACAGCGGTAATACAGGCAGTTCGGGAGGTCCGCATCTGCATTTTGAGATACGCGACAGCCGTACCGGCGACTATCTCGACCCGCTGCCTTTTTACCGTAACCTTATCCACGACAGCCGCAAACCCGAATTACAGGGACTTATCATCTATCCGATGAACGATACAAGCATGGTAAACGGCTCGTCGTCGCCGCTGATGATAGGGAAGACATCCCAAATAACTGCCTCCGCATGGGGCGAAATATCGTTCGGCATCAGAGCCGTTGACCGAATGAACGGAACGAATTTCTCTTTCGGAATAAAACAATTGTCTGTCAAAGTTGACAGTTTAGACGTGTTTCTTTATCATTCCGACCGTTTCTCTTATGATGAATCGGACATGCTCAACAGTTGTATCGATTATCCGCTTTGGATAGATAAAAGGCAGTTTTACTTCAAAACTTTTATAGAACCGGGTAATACGCTACGCAGTGTTTTAAGCCGAAACGGCGGCAAAATACGTATAGATAAAGAACGGGAGTATAAAATCCTTATACAAATAACCGATTTATACGGAAATACGACTGTTTTACCGATAATTATCAATGGAATACAAGGGGAGGCGGATATATCAAAAAGTCATACCGCAAAAGTACTCAGGTGGTATGAAGAGAATGTATTTGAGGCGGAAGGAATTCGACTGATATTGCCGTTTAACAGACTGTACACCAATGTAATAACGGATTATGATACTATTGCGGGAGTTTCGGGAATTGCGGGAGTTTCGGGGGAAGAATTAGTGTCAAAAATACACTTAATCACCAAAAAGCCGATACCGCTGCATCTCAACGGACAACTGACTATCAAAGCCGACATGTTGCCCGACAGCCTCGCATCATTTGCCGGAATAGTACGCATCAATCTTTACAACAAAAAGGTTTCATGGATAGGCGGCAAATATAACAACGATTCGATAACAGCAAACATCAGTGAATTAGGCGCTTATGCTATTGCTGTCGATACCGTCAAGCCGAAAATAACACCCGTCGAGCCGTCTCTATGGCAAAGCCGGAAGCAGATAACAGTCAAAATAAAAGATGATTTCAGCGGAATAGGTTCTTTTCGCGGTGAAATAAACGGCAAATACGTTCTCTTTGAGTATGACCCCAAGAATGCCAAACTATACTACATCTTTGATAATAAGCGCCTTACACCCGGATACCACCGCCTTATGCTGACGGTTACCGACAATGCCGGTAATACGGCCGAGTTTCGACATACGTTTTTGTATTGACGTCTCCGGTGAGAGTAGTCATCATATCAACAATAGTCCCGCATGGGACGACACTGGATTGCACCCGCTGTAAGTGTTGTAGCGCCGAAAACCGCTTGCAGGGTTTAAAACCACTGCAAGGGTTCGTGGTACCGTCATCCCTATCGTTTTCAAAAAAAAAATCTCAAAAAAAGAACAATATTCAAAAAATATGCTTACCTTTGGGGCGTTTTTAAACAATAAAATTTTGAAATTATATGGAAGACAAAGACTTTTTGACAGAAATCAGACTTAAAGCTGAGACATGGTTGACAGCCGACTATGACGAAACGACCCGCACTA
>JAITHS010000150.1 GCA_031279875.1 Tannerella sp. | reverse complement strand
GCCGTCATCACAATCGGATAATGGTCGGAAATATAAGGCGCGCCGTAATTTTTATCACGTAACACTTTGAATGATAACGGCTTCATGTTGTTATAAAAGATATGGTCAATAACACTATTTCCTTTCCCCCAGCCGTTGAAAGTATCGCGATTATCCGTTGCGGGCGCTTCCGTACGGGCATCTTTCATCACAGCCTTCAGAGGCAAGAAAATCGGATTATCGGTCGTTGAATTAAAGTCGGCAGTTATAACCACAGGCATTCCCGCAGGCGCCATTTCTTTCAGTTTGGCAACCATCAGTTTGATTGATTCCTCGCGAGCCTGCTGACCTTTGTGGTCAAAATGAGTGTTAAAATAAAGGAACTTGTCGCCCGTTTTCTTTAATTTGAAGAACGCCCACGTACAAGTGCGTTTGCATGCGGCATCCCATCCGAACGAGACCTCTGTCGGCGTGTCGGAAAGCCAAAAAGTGCCGTTATCCAACAGTTCAACTTCGCTTTTGGAATAATAAATAGCCATCATCTCACCTTTGGCAACACCGTCGTCGCGCCCTACGCCAATATGACTGTAACCGGTCATAAACGAGTCTAAATAAGCGATTTCGAGAGGTTCTCCTTCCTGAATGCCGAAAACTGTCGGTTTTTCCTCATTAAGCATGTTGAGAGACGCCTGTTTGCGTTTGTTCCAGCAGTTTTCGCCGTCCGATTCGTCAGGATTACCGCACATGCGAATGTTGTACGAAATGACTTTGATTTGATTTTTTGACAGCGACGATTCGCAGGCTACCATCATAGAAGAAACGGCAAAAACAGTAATTGTTAAAAATAAATTTTTCATTTTAATAATGTTTGAAAATACCCTGCAAAGATATTAATTTTTTTTGAAATATCAATACAATTTCGTAATTTTGCAGTCGATAAAAAAACAAATACAGAATGAAAAAAAATGTGATACTTCTCATTGTCAGCATGTTATGGCTAAATGTTGACGCCAAAGAGCCTAAGTCAGGCGCTCTTAAGTTTAACTCCGACGGCAAGTTTAAAATTATGCAGGTTACGGATACACATATCTGTTGGGATTCGCCGCATTCGCTTGAAACGGTTGAAATGCTGAATCAGGTAATTGATGCCGAAAAGCCTGACTTAGTGATATTTACCGGCGATGTCGTAACACAAAAACCATATCACAAAGGGCTTGAGTTTGTTATTGAACCGGTAGTGAAACGCGGCATACGCTGGGCATTGGTTTTCGGAAATCATGACGACGAACAAGACCTTAATCGCGCCCAATTGTCGGAATTAGTTGATAAACAGCCGCTTAACATCGGCAATATGAAGAAAATTAAGGACGTAACCGGCTATGGCAATTACATACTTGAAATAAAGGGTATGACCGAAAAAAAGCCGAAAGCACTGCTCTATTGCATGGATTCGCGTGCATACAGCGAGATGAAACCAACGGTCGAAGGCTACGGATGGTTTGCTTTTGACCAGATAACGTGGTATCGCAGCAACAGTGAGAAATATACGGCCAAAAACGGCGGCGTCCCGCTTCCCGCACTGGCATTTTTCCATATCCCGTTATTGGAATACAGGCAGTTTGACACACATAAAGGTATGAATGAGGGCGGCAAAATGGAGAAAGAATGCTCGCCGGAAGTAAATTCGGGTATGTTTGTGTCGATGCTCGAAAAGGGCGACGTCATGGGTACGTTTGTAGGACATGACCATATCAACGACTATATCTTTAATTATCACGGTATTGCGCTGGCTTACGGGCGCTTTTCGGGCAGTCAAACAACATATACGCAGTTGAAAAACGGCGTCCGCGTAATCGAACTGACCGAAAGCGAGCGCGGTTTCCGCACATGGATACGCATCGACGGCGAAACAGTTTTCGGAGAAGTTTCTTTTCCCGACGGATTGAAACCTAAACCATGACATTATCAAATTTAACACTTTAAAAATATGGAATTTAAATATCAAGAACCGTTTCCCACAGGGAAAGACGAAACAGAGTATTATCTGCTCACAAAAGATTATGTATCAACATCTTCGTTTGAAGGTAAGGAAATATTGCGGGTGCAGTCGGAAGGCTTGACGGCGTTGGCTAACACAGCCTTTCGCGACGTGGCATTCCTGCTGCGTACCGAGCATCAGAAGCAGGTAACTGCTATTCTCAATGACCCCGAAGCAAGCGAGAACGACAAATTTGTCGCCCTCACTTTTTTGCGTAACGCGGAAGTATCGGCGAAAGGTAAACTGCCATTCTGTCAAGACACCGGCACGGCTATCATTGCAGGCAAGAAAGGACAACAGGTATGGACCGACGGATGCGACGAGGAGGCGCTCTCGAAGGGCGTTTTCAAGACTTATACCGAAGAAAATCTGCGCTATTCACAGAACGTAGCGCTCAATATGTACGACGAAATAAACACCAAATGCAACCTGCCGGCACAGATAGACCTCTACGCCACACAAGGCGCCGAATATAAGTTTCTTTGCATCGCCAAAGGTGGCGGTTCGGCTAATAAGACATACCTTTTTCAGGAGACGAAAGCGCTACTCAACCCCTCTACGTTAGTGCCGTTTCTCGTCGAGAAGATGAAGACGCTCGGAACAGCCGCTTGTCCGCCATACCACATCGCGTTCGTTATCGGCGGCACATCGGCGGAGACTAATCTCAAAACCGTCAAACTCGCCTCCGCACACTATTACGACCACTTGCCGACGTCGGGAAACGAAGGCGGTCAAGCGTTCCGCGACATCGAATTGGAAAAGCAAGTTCTTAAAGAAGCATATAATATTGGGCTTGGAGCACAGTTCGGCGGAAAATATTTCGCACACGACATCAGGATTATACGTTTGCCGCGTCACGGCGCTTCATGCCCTGTCGGGATGGGCGTTTCCTGCTCGGCAGACCGCAACATCAAAGCCAAAATAAACCGCGACGGCATATGGATTGAGCGATTGGAAGCCAATCCGGGTCGCTTCATACCGGAATCACTGCGTCAGGCAGGCGAAGGCGACGCAGTGAAAATAGACCTCAACCGCCCGATGCCGGAAGTGCTGCAAGACCTTGATAAATACCCCGTTGCGACACGACTGTCGTTAAGCGGCACAATCATCGTAGGACGCGACATCGCTCACGCTAAACTCAAAGAACGTCTCGACAGCGGCGAAGGGCTTCCGCAATACATCAAAGACCACCCGATTTACTACGCCGGCCCCGCCAAAACACCCGCAGGAATGGCTTCCGGCTCGTTCGGGCCTACTACGGCAGGACGCATGGACTCGTATGTTGACTTGTTTCAATCGCACGGCGGCAGTCTGTTGATGATAGCCAAAGGTAATCGCAGTCAGCAAGTTACCGACGCCTGCAAGAAATACGGCGGCTTCTATCTCGGCAGTATCGGTGGGCCGGCAGCCATCCTCGCCCTCGAAAGCATCAAACATGTGGAGTGCCTCGAATATCCCGAACT
>JAITHS010000140.1 GCA_031279875.1 Tannerella sp. | reverse complement strand
TTTCGGTAGTGATGTTTTCGTGCGAGGCTACATACTGCAACTGTTCTACGATGTCTTCTATCTTGATGCGTCCGAAATCATACGTCTGGCAGCGCTACAGGATAGTGGGCAGTATCTTTTGCTTTTCTGTTGTAGCGAGGATAAAGATGGCGTAGTGGGGCGGCTCTTCAAGCGTTTTGAGAAAGGCGTTGAATGCCGCCTGACTGAGCATGTGTACCTCGTCGATGATATAAACTTTGTATTTGGTATTGCCTTGCGGTGGTATGCGCACCTGTTCGACGAGCGAGCGTATGTCATCGACGGAGTTGTTCGACGCAGCGTCAAGCTCGTGGATGTTGAACGAGCGCTGTTCGTTGAACGAGAGACATGATTCGCATTCGTTACAAGCCTCGCCTTCAGCCGTAAGACGCTCACAGTTAATTGTTTTGGCGAAAATTCTGGCGCATGAAGTTTTGCCTACGCCTCGCGGACCGCAAAAAAGGAACGCATGAGCTAATTTACCGCTCCAAATAGCGTTCTTTAAAGTGGTCGTAAGCGACTTCTGACCTACTACATCGCGGAATGTCGAGGGTCTGTATTTTCGTGCCGATACAATATAATCTTCCATTTTTTTTGAAATTTGGGTGCAAATATAGAAAAAAATTCTTACATTTGCGCAAAATTTTCTTCAACATGACCAAAATTAAGGATTTTTATAACAAATATTTAGCCGGACGCAATAAATATTGGGTCTTCGGGATCGCGTTTGTCGTCTTTACCTTTCTTATCGGCGACATGAATCTTATCAATCGTTACAGATATGATAAGAAAATCAAGGCATTAGAGAAAGAGATAGAACTCTGTCGGCAGGAGATAGAGCGTAGCAGGAAGAAGTTGAAAGAACTGCGTACCGACCGCGAAGGGCTGGAACGCTTTGCTCGCGAAGAGTATTTTATGAAGAAACAGGATGAGGATATTTTTATAATAGAAGAATGAACAAACAGAGGGATTTTTTCTTGTATTTATCAGCGACTTTGGTGCTGCTCGGAGCGGTTTTATACCTCTCTCATTGGTTTTATGTGCCGTACATCTTTGCCGTCGGCGCGGCAGGCGTTGCGTTAGTGTTCCTTACAACGCCGACCGCAAATCTTGACTTCCGACAAAAACGCTTGCATCGCATCAACGTTTTTGCCGGAATATCGCTCGTTGCTTCGTCGGTGTTCATGTTTCGCGGCGAAACGTCATGGGTTGTTTTCCTGCTTATCGCCGCCCTACTGATGTTTTACGGTACTTTACGGAAGTAGAATCTCTTAAATCCCCAGCGTTTCGCGGATGGCGGCGATGCGTGCGGTGGTGATTGCTTCGGCTTCCGGGATTTTGTCGAGCGACGCTACCGGCTCGTGTACTTCGACGTAGAACTTGATTTTTGGTTCTGTGCCGGAAGGACGTATTGATATCTTTGTGCCGTCTTCGGTGTGATATTGCAAAACGTTAGACGTAGTAGGCATAACGAGCGAAAACTCCTCATTATCAATGAAACTGTATCCTTTGAGCGAAGCAAAGTCGTACATCATCGTTACTTTCGAGCCTGCTATCTCCTTAAACGGTTTTTCGCGATATGATTTGAGCATCGCTTCTATCTCTTCCGCGCCGCTCTTGCCTGTCTTGACAACCGAGATACCTACTTCTTTTGAATATCCGTATTCTACATAGATACGGTTAAGGAGGTTATAGAGCGTAAGTCCTTGTTCTTTAGCCCATACCAATGTTTCGGCTATGATACAGCAAGCCGAGACTGCGTCTTTGTCGCGCACAAAATCTTCGCACAGATAGCCGTAACTCTCTTCTCCGCCGAAGATAAACGTTTTGCGTCCTTCTTTTTTGTGCATTATGTCGGCTATCCACTTGAAACCGGTATATACGTCGTAAAAGCCGACATTGTTTTTCTCTGCAATGGCGCGTACTGTTTCGGTCGTAACAATCGTTTTTACGATATATTCATTGCCGGTCAGTTTGCCGAGTTCTTTCCTGCGCATAATGAGGTAATACACCATCAGTAGTCCTGTCTGGTTGCCGTTGAGCAGTATCCATTCGCCGTTGTTGTTTTTAACTGCTATACCCATACGGTCGGCGTCTGGGTCGGAAGCCATAACTATATCTGCGTCAACTTCTTTTGCTTTCTCTACTGCTAATTCCAGCGCGGCCGGTTCTTCGGGATTAGGCGACACTACGGTCGGAAAATCGCCGTTCAAATTATCCTGAACCGGTATCCTAATTATATTCCTAAAACCGAAATTGCGCAACGCTCTCGGTATGATGTACACGCCCGTACCGTGAATAGGAGTATAAACAATCTTGACTTCTCTGTTACGGGCAATGATATCTTGAGATAACGATATGGTTGTTAAGTCATTGATATATTCTTCGTCAATATGCATGCCGAAGAGTACCGCAGCGCTGACATCCCCGAACTTAATATCTTTCACCCCTTTAATCTTATTAACTTCGGCGATAGTATTCTTGTCGTGCGGTGAAATCATCTGTGCACCGTCGTTCCAATAGGCCTTGTAGCCGTTGTATTCTTTGGGGTTATGCGACGCCGTGATGACAACACCGCTTTGGCACCCGAGTTTACGTATGGCGTAAGATATTTCGGGTGTCGGTCGCAGGTCGTCGAAGAGGTAGGCTTTGATGCCGTTAGCAGCAAATATACCGGCTGAAACTGAGGCAAAGGTGCGACTGTAGTTACGGCTGTCGTTTCCTACGACTACTTTAATCTGCGGCAGGTCGGCAAACTCTTTGTTGAGATAGTTCGCCAAGCCTTGTGTAGCGGCGCCAATGGTGTATTTGTTAATTCTGTTGGTGCCGACGCCCATGATGCCGCGCAATCCACCGGTACCAAATTCAAGGTCTTTATAGAACGCCTCGATGAGTTCGGTCGGGTCATCATTATCAAGCAGAGCCTGCACTTTAGTGCGGGTCACTTCGTCATAGTCGGCTGTAAGCCATGTCTCAGCTTTAAGTCTGATTTCTGTCAAAAAGTCTTTGTCTTCCATATAATTTCAAAATTTTATTGTTAAAAAAACGCCTCAAAGGTAAGTATATTTTTTGAATATTGTTCTTTTTTGAGATTTTTTTTTTTTGAGAAGGGAGATTTTTTTTAGTTGAGAGTTGAGAGTTGAGAGTTGAGAACGATAGGGATGACGGCACCACGTCATTGCGAGGAACGAAGTAATCCGGAATTACAGTAGAAGCAGGATTTACAGATTTTTCAGGGAAGTTCTAAAAAAGTGATAAATTTGTATGCCGGATTTTAAAAAAAATCGTATATTTGCACCCACATACATTAC
>JAITHS010000132.1 GCA_031279875.1 Tannerella sp. | reverse complement strand
TTCCGACGAGTTTATACACGAAAGCCGTATGCGGGAAAACCGCACGTACGGTTTGACGAGGGGGTGGGGAAGACTGAGTTATCAGTCTTCCCGCTCTACTCTACTACCTCGCAATGACGTGGTACCGTCTGCTTTCTGCAAACCGCTTGCAGGGTTTAAAACCACTGCAAGGGTTTGGGGTACCGTCATTATCAGCGGCGCAACCAAGTGTCGTCCCATGCGGGACTATTGTTGATATGATGACTACTCTCACCGGAGACTGAAGTCACCGGTTAATAAAGTGTCGTCCCTGCTGGACTGCGTAATTAGTGACCGTCTTAATTCATAATTCATAATTCATAATTAACAACGTTCATAATTTTAATTCATCTCAACCGTTTTGGAAGTATGCGCTTTGAGGGATACTGTTACGTCAATAATGGTATTAGGCGGGGAGTTGAAGGATTGGAATATTTCGCCGTCGGAAATTTTGTAACCTTCTTTTTTATAAGGCATTACAAATCTTATGCGACAAGCGGGGAGGTCAACATCAAGGTTGTTGGTCAGCGTAGCGGCGTTGGATATTGAAGAGCCGTTGTTGTTGCGTTCAAATGTGACGGTCAGGTTGTTAACGATGTCGTTGTATGCGGCGGTAGGGTTTTGGCAGAAGCGTAAGGGTGGCGAGTAAGAAAACGCGGAATCGGTAACGGTAAAGATACGGAAAAAGCCGAGCGTTTTTTGCCAAGCGGCTATTTCTCCGCTACGGCAAACGGTGCCGGGTCTGATGTTTAGCGTAGGAGTAGAGCCGAGATACGACTCCGAAGGTGTGTGGCTGTGGCCGTTAAGGACGAGGCTTATACGGTTTGCGTCCATAAAAGCCGTATCAACGCGGTCGTGACGGTGTTGTGCCATGATACGCAGCGCGCCATGTCCGGCGGTTGAGAGATAAGACGTTAAGACCTTCCCCTGCAAGCCCGACATCGGTATATCCGTAACCGGGTCGCCGAGATAATCATCCGAGCAGAGAACGCGGGTATTACCGTAAGAAAAACCATAAACGCGCATTCCCATCAAACTGTTCCACTGCGCCGCTTTGAAGCGGTAAGCATCGTTGTCGGGACCGTAGAAATCGTGATTACCGGCAATCGAAAATACCGGCGAGTTGAAAGCGTAAATGCCTTTGTAGCCATGCGAGCCGTAGAAATAATTGTTGTATTTCTGTTCTGCAAGCGGCCGATTGTAGTATCCCGAACGCACATTGCCGCCCCAGCCTGTCGAATCGGCATCAAAGCGAGTATAATCATGGATTATATCACCTGTAACGATGATAAATTCGGGATTGATAATGTTTGCCGTTTCGGTAAAACGGTCAAGCAGTTCGAGTTCTTTGGCATAGCCGTTGTCAGGCGTGCCGACCCACTGTCGCGAGATATGAGGGTCGGATATGTGTATGAAAACGAACGGATTACGGTACTCTTTGAGTATTTTGACCGCTTTCGCAGAGATATTGATTTCTCCGCCACACCGTATTTTCAAGTCATAAAGATCTTCGGGAACGTCAGGCGGTATTACGACTTCGATTGATGTATTGACGGCGGCTTTTGTAAAAGCATCATACTCGAAAGAACCTTTCTTGACGGCTTCGACCGACAATGACGCTCTGTAATAATCACTTTCGATGAATACGCTATCTATATCACAGTTTAACAGATTGTTGTATAGAATTGTAATATGATTTCCCGCTTTAACAACGGCAGGACAGGCGCGTGCCGGATAGACTATTCTATTGACATCGGCGGCAAGCAATTGTTTCATCTTTTCGGCGTAACGTTTACCGAGAATATGTTGGGACATAGTGTTGAAATGAGCCGAGTCGCCGATATGCGTCAATCCTTCGGAAGAAACGGCATCATAAACGGGTATAATGTATTTGGCGTTATGAAAAGCGTAATTGATACCTTCGCGATTGGCTCTAAACCTGCCTATCTCGCCTGAAATGAACGGGATGTTTGGGCTGTTAAACTCGGTGCGTAAAGCGTCGGCTAACTGTTGAAGAAGAAACGGATATTGGGCTACTATTTTGCTGTCCGAACTGCCCTGATGCCATAGTATGCCTTTGAGTATGCCGCTTCTTAATGCAACAGTGATGCGTTTAACGGCATCGTCGTAAGGGTAGGAATCGGTTTGCGACCAGTATTCGCCCTTTTGCCATACCCTTATCGGCGAGCCACCGCAGGCAGCCGGTATCAAGCCTATTACGACATCGTCGGGCAGGTCTTTGAGCATCTCATTAGCGAAAGAAATGCCCGGCCCGACGCCTGCCACCGAAGGTTTATCCCAATGAAGCGGGTCTTTGGCTATGACCCATTCATCGTTTCGGTTTAACGCAAGGATGCGTGGGTTCGGGACATCGGATTGTTCGGCAACATCGCCCCGCCCCGCCATATTGGACTGGCCGGCAAGTAGAAAGAGGTAAAATTTACTCCTGTCTGTCGGCGGGTCGGCAGGTCGGTCTGTCGGCGTGGTTTGGGCAAACGATGTTAATACATTTATTAATAAGAAGATAAAAAATGTCGGATATTTCATTTCTTATAAGCTCCCCATATTTTGATTTCGCCGATATGCCAGCGAGAAGAGCCTGTATTGGTGCTGTTGGTAACAAATCGGAGATAGCGGAAAGTCTCTGTGGCACGTTCGGTAATCATTTCGTATGGTATGCCGTTGATAAGATACTGTTCATCTTCGGGCGTCGCCACAACGCCGTCGTAGTAGTCGGATATGCCCGACGGCAACACCAGAGTACCTTTATAAAGCATAACCCAGTCGTTGCGCCACTCTCCTGTTGCGCCGATTTCTTCCCAATCAGTCCAGTATTTCTGATTTTCGGCATATCCTAACTTGGTATCTACCGCTTTGGGATTGTTACAGCCCCATATTTCAAGGTCTTTCGGCAATATGGCAGAGAAAATGGGACCCATCGACGTGCGGTCTCGCGGAAAGATGCGGATATTGCTGTAAGACGCTTCTACACCGAGGTCGATAGTAGTGTACCAGGGGAATATATCGCCGTCGGGAGCAGGCAATTGAGCCTTTGAGCGGGAAGCGATAGGTTGCCACATGGCGCTGCTCCACGTAACGCCGTCGAAGAGAATGTTAAAATTGGTAGCCAAATAAACGTCGCCGCGATAGTTTGAACTTGCATTGTAGGACGACCACAAAACCTTGCCGGTAGTGGCTTCTATGGCTTTGATTTCCGTTTCATAGAGCGGCGTCATCGTTTCGCGCAGCGGAGTAGAATGGTTGTTCCAGCGATCCCGCATTACGATTTCGAACGTCATTGTAGAATCGGGAAACTGTTTGAAAGTATGTTTGCCGTCCGTCGCGTCGGTAAAATACGTGTCATAGAGTTGCATAAAGCCGTCTTTATCTTCGATATAGATTGAGATGCCGAGACTTTCTTTTATCGGATTTTGCCACGTAACATAGATACCTCCGAAAGCAGGATATGCTTTGAGCGACTTGCTGAGAATTTCGACCGGCGGAGTGTTTGGTGTAACCTTTACCGTAACGGGCATTGAAACGTTCATGCTCTTGTCGAGAGCGTAAACTTCAACATCATGCTCGTTAGTATCTCCATATCCGTTGATGACGATAGTATCGTTGCCTGCCGATGCAAAAATCTCTTTCGGAGTATCGCCGTCGTGGAATGTATATCGTACCTTGGCGCCGAGAATATCATTGTCGGCAGGCAATGTGTAAGTGATTTTTGCTCCTCCGTTAAGACTTTCAACCTTAATATTGCTAACAGGCGCGGGTGGAACGTCATCTTTTTGGTCGTTCCAATCTTTAACTCCCTGACAACCGAAAAATGCCGTCAGAATAATAATCGAATAAAAATATTTATACATAGTGATTAGTGATTAGTGGTTAGTATTGTTGTCCCCAGCCGGGGTTTTGTATTAAGTTTTGGTTTGTCATCAGATTGTTGATGCTCAAAGGCCAAAGATAGTCTTTTTTCTCAAATTTGGGGGTGAAAATTGTCTGCACTTTGTAGAAATCTGCGGTATTTTCGCCCTTAATACTCATTCCTCTGATCGGTTTGTTAAGATAAATTTCGGCTTCTTTCCAGCGACGCAGGTCCCAGAAACGCTGTCCTTCAAAGGCAAGTTCGATAAGTCTTTCGCGTCGGATAATTTCTCTCATCCCGTCTTTGGTAAGGGGTTTGGATTTCTTGTCGCCGACGGCATATTTTTGCCATGAAGCCACTACTCCTTCCAAGCCGCTACGTCGTCTGACAGAATCGATATACTCATAAACTTCATCGTCGGGAGCGGCTTTTACTTCGTTGAGCGCCTCCGCATACATCAGATAAAGGTCGGCAAGGCGCATCACAGGGAAGATATATTTGGTAGTAGTCAATCCGCTTGACGTGCCGAACGACGACAGATAAGACGTCAGTTTCTTACACAAATATCCGGTAGCGGAATATTTGCCGCTTACGTAGGTATTGTTGATTGAGCCGCCGCCTTTGCATTCGGTTATAAGCATGGCATTGTCGGAGAGGATGTTTGAATTGCCGTAGAACGTGCCGCCGTCGAACGTGATAGCGCCGTAAAAACGCGGCTCGCGGTCGAAATGCAGTTTGAGCGTCTCGAAACCGGATTTGATATAAAAACGGTCATCGTCGGTAGCTGTTCTCAACGTCAGCGGGTCAACGCCGAGCCATTCTTCATCGTCTTCGATAGGGATACCGTTTTTGGTATAAAACTGCTCTACTATGTGGAGCGGCGGACCATAGTTGTGGGTACAGTTGCCGCCACGCTGACCGGGCAAAAATATCATGTGAGCGGCGCGCTGAAAAGCATCGGTGTTTGATTCCGAATCGCCCCATATTATTTCGGTGTTCCATTTATCGGTAACAGCGCCGCGTACCTGCATCGAAAGTATTGTTTTTTCGCTCAAAGCCGCGCTGTAAGGGCTGTAGCGGGCAAAATCGTAAAGTTCGGCAAGACTTTCATGAGCAAGGTCGATAGCGGCTTTGAGTGCGTCGGCGGCAAGACGCCATTTGTTGGGGTCATAAGTATCAGAAAAGAGGGTAACGCCTCTGCCGTCTTTGATGCCTGCATAGTCGGGATTGCCGTTAAAGAGCGGGCTGGCGGCTAATAACAAAGCCTGACCTTTGAGGGCGAGCGCCATCACAGCCGTAGGACGTCCGAGATCGTTGGCAATATCTTCACACATCGGCGGAAGGCGCAACGCCGCTTCATCACACAGTTCTACGATGTATTTAACGACCTCGTCAACAGGTTCGCGGTACGCCATAGCATCGTCGCCGCGCGCATCGATAGGAAGATTATCCCTTATGATGTGCATAGGCCCGTATTGCCTCAACAGATAAAAATGGATGTATGCCTTGACAAACTTAATTTCCGCTATCCAGCGATTGCGTTCATCGGAGCCGAGATCGTATGGCAATTCGCAGTTTTCAAGGAAGATATTGCAGTCGCGCAAGCCTCTGAAATAGCCGTAAGCCGAATATGCGTTGTTGACGGGGCTACTGGTATTTTGCTGTCCCTTAACGATATTCTGGTTTGTATTGGGGACGGTCAGCACAGGTTCCGGCAGCCATATCTCGTCGCCGCCGAGAAAAGCAGGGTTAACGCTCATTGAGCCGTATTGCGGTATCGAACCGAGACATCCGTAGAGAAATTTCTCCGCTTCGATGCGGTTTTTAAAGGCGTGTGATATTTCGGGAATATCCGACGGAACAACATCAAGATAGTCGCATGAAACAATAAAAGATGCTGATATGCACCACAAAATAAATATTTTTTTTTCTTTCATAATGATTTTTTTTAGAATGATACATTAAGTCCCAGATTTACAACTCTTTGTAACGGATAATTAAAACCGTTAACTCCAAGTTCCACATCCCATGGCTTAAACTTGCTGAACATCAGCAGGTTAGTGCCAGAGAGATAGAAGCGACATGAGGCCATTTTCAGTTTACCTGCAAGGCGGTCGTTGAGTTTGAAGCCGAGTTCGGCGCTTTTGAGACGCAGAAAAGACCTGTCGCGCAAATAGTACGTACTGTTCTGCATGTTGTTGTTGATGAGATAGGTTGATAAGCGAGGCCATGCAGCCTGCGGGTTTTGGGCTTGCTCTGTCCAATAATCGTCGGCAATAAATTGTGCCATACCGTTTTCATAAATATAGTATGGGCTGCCGTCGCTGCGCGTAATGTTGAAAGGAGAAATTTTTTCCGCATCAATAAGAAACGAAGAGCGCGCCAGACCGGAGAAAAATACGGATAAATCTATTATGCGGTATCCTGCCGTAAATCCGAAGCCGTAATTGATTTCGGGTTCTTTGGGCATACCTATCGGCACACGGTCGAAAGTATTGATAAGACCGTCGCCGTTGATGTCTTTGTATTTGATGTCGCCCGCCATGTAGGTACCCGAAAATTCTTGCTTGGGCGAATGTTCAACTTCGTATTGATCAAGGAAAAGTCGCTCGGCAACATATCCGTATTGCTGCGACACGGGCTGTCCTATTCTCGACAGATGCGGCAACCCGCCTCTAACGTAGTCTGGTTCTTCATATTTGCGGTATGTAGCGCGGGCGTATGTGAAATTAAACCTGCCGATAAGGAAAAAATCCTTGCCGAAACTATGCTTGTAGTCGGCCGACAGGTCGATACCGTTGCCGTTGGCTTCGCCCATGTTGACTAACGGCGTTGACCACAGTCCGAGCGATACAGGTACGTCGGCGCGCGTTTGCAGGATATTAGTGCGACGCTCGCGATAAATGTCTATCAGTAAATTGAGTTTGTCCTTAAACAGTCCCAGTTCGATACCGAGATTGCTTTTGTAGGAAATCTCCCACCCGATATTGGGGTTGGCATAGTTGAGTACTTTGTAGCCCGACAGAACTTTGCTTTGATTATATCCGGTAGTAAAAGTATTTCCGCCTGTCGGACTTATCTCCGAAAGATAAAAAAATCTCTGGTTGCCGATGTCGTCGTTGCCGACCATGCCGTATGTGGCTTTGATTTTGAGCAGAGAAAAGGTTGGTTTCAGCGGCTGCCAGAAATCTTCGTTGGATACTGTCCAGCCTACACCGATTGAAGGAAAAAAGCCCCAGCGATGTCCTTTGTCGAATTTCTCGGAGCCGTTATAGCCGAAGTTAAATTCAACGAAATATCTCTGATGATAGCCGTAAGTGAAGCGTCCGGAAAGACCGAGATTGCGTTGCGGCAGTGATTCCGAAAGGGTGTTGCTTTTCGATTCTACATACTCGCGAATGATGCCTACAAGCATCCCGCTGACGTCATGCTCGCCGAATGAATTGTTATACGACACAGCGCCTTCGCCGTACATCGAACTCTTGACTACTTTCGCGCCCTGCGCAAAGGTGAGATATTCCTTGCCTGTTTCGGAATTGAGTTCCGACAATGTGTAAACGTCTTTCACGCGGTCGTAATAGCCGATGTTGTAAAAAAACGGAGTATAACGCATCGTGTTTTGAAACTCTCCATAGCGCGTGGTATTAAACATCGCTCTGGCATTCAGCCCTTTAACTATACTGCTGAGGTCTTTTTTCAGTTCCAACTGGGCTGACATCGTTGAAGTGTTTTTACGGTTCTGCCCCCGTAGAAACTCTGCGTAAGGGTTGTAATAGTGCCAGTTAGCGTCTTCAAACTCGCCGCCGAAAAGGATATGATCGGCTTTGGCAAACTTTTCGTCAGGCGCATAGTAGGCGGGAAAACGCGACGGACTGGCTTTAAGGATGCCTTTGTAGATGTCGCTGCCGCCGGAAAGAGGCCCTGTGTTGTCGTCGAAAGTTCCCGACAGACGTACTATCATTTCGGTCGTTTTTGTCAGGTTGATATTTACGTTCGAGCGCAAAAGAAACTTCTTGTAGTCAACGTTGGTGTTGAGACCTCCGGAGTTGTTTTTTTCGCTTTTAAGGATGCCGTTATCCTGCGAAAACGAGCCTGCAACATAGTAGCGGGCTACTTTGCCGCCGCCTGAAATACTCATATTGGCACGCTGGTTTGCCGCTATGTTCTTGATTAACATGTTTTTCCAGTTTACGGCGGGATATACGTAAGGGTTACCGCCGCGTTTGGTGTTGTCGATTTGACCGTCGGAATACGGACGACTGCCGAGAGGGTCGCGGGTGGCAACGGCTTCGTTGGCTAACTGCATGTAAAGCACGGGGTCTGACATTTCAAGTTCGGATGTGGGCATCGAAAATGAGTTCTCAACTCTGAACGATACTCTTGCCGCTCCTTCCCGACCTTCTTTGGTATTAACAAGAATGACCCCGTTAGCGCCGCGAGCGCCGTATAACGCTGTTGCTGTGGCGTCTTTGAGAATAGAAAACGAAGCAATATCGTCGGGATGTATCTTCGCAAGGTCGCTCGTAGTAACTTCCACATTATCAATCAATATCAGCGGGTCAACCTTGCCTGTACCAAACGATGTTACGCCGCGAATGAAGAATGTGGCATCATCGGAACCCGGCTCGCCAGTAGTTTGGTAGGAAATCATTCCGGCAATGCGTCCCGAAAAACTCGTCGTCAAATTGCTGCTCGGCACGTGCAGATCGCTAACATTGACGGTCTGGATGCTCGATACTACGCTCTCTTTCTTCTGTTTACCGAAAGCTACCACCGTAACCTCCTCTAATCCAAGTGTTTGTTCTTTAAGGCTGACGTTGATAATACGGTTTTTGCCAACCTTAATTTCCTGTGTTTCGTAGCCGATGTAACTGTATCGCAAGACAGTATTTTCATCCGGCACGGTGATGGAGTACTCGCCGTTGATGTCGGTTACGGCTCCGAGTTTGGTGTCCGACAGCACAGCTATCGTTACGCCCGTCAAAGGCTCGTCGAAGTTATCGACTACTTTTCCCGAAACAACGATTCCCGCCTGCGGCAACGTCATCTTGTGCCGAGCGCCCGCAAGTAACGGGGTCAGCAGCATTACAATTAGTAATAGTTTTTGTCTCATTGTCTTTCTTTCTTGTAAATGTAAATTAAATGTAAAGTAAATGTAAATAATATGCAAACAATATGTAAATTAAATGTAAATAATATGCTGATTAAATGTAAACAATATTTAAATATAATTGAAAAGACGCCGCAAAATTACATAAAAATCAGGATATTTCCAAATGAGCATTGTTAAATCGGTATCTGATTACCAAAAAAACGCCTCACTCTTCAACTTTGTGCAGTCTTAACAGGACAGTAGATTTTGGCGGCAACACAACAGTTGCTTCATTGGCTGACATGGAGACAACCTTATTTTCCGGAAACCGAATGATTTTTGCTCTGAACGGCAGTTTCACCATGCGTTCGCCGCCATCTGCCGAATGAATACATATCCAGTTCCGGCCGGCATAGGTAACATCATCCGAATCGTTGTAAATATGAACGCCTGCCTGCGCATACAAAACGCGAAGTTCAGCAGCCGTCCAATTTATTTTGTCTTTCCCTGAACTGTCCGGACGGAAAAAACGGGTGCCGTCGCCATCCGTCCACATAACGGTGATACCCGCTTTCCGCCATTTCTCGATCCTTTCCGATTCTACTTTATCCAATTGCAGGAGTCCCAGCAGCCAAACCATTTTATATTGTTCCGGTGATATTTCTCCGGCATCGGGACGAAGAAGCAGGTCGTATGGTGCACCGGTTTTGC
>JAITHS010000126.1 GCA_031279875.1 Tannerella sp. | reverse complement strand
AAGCAAAAACAGAAAAAAAGAAACGAGAAAAAGCTCTTAAAACTTGCCGAACAGTTAGGATACGACGTTTCGAAAAAAGCCTCATTATCAAATGGATATGCGGTTTCGTCATTATAAGGAACGAAGTAATCCGGAATTACAGTAGAAGCAGGATTTACAGGTTTTTTCATGGAACTTCTAAAAAAGAGATAAATTTGTATGCCGGATTAAAAAAAAAATCGTATATTTGCACCCAAATACATTACAATTATGTCAAAAAACACTAATCAAAACCCTTTCGCGTCGCGACAGACGGATGTGTCGGCGAAACGGACAATTCGAGACAGTAAAATGATGCGTTGGACGGCGCTTGGGCTGATGTCGCTTACCATGATGGCGGCTTATTTCTTTTATGACGCCATGGCGCCGCTCAAAGGTATGCTGGAACGCACACAGGGCTGGAGCAGTGATGATTACGGCATTTTTACGAGCGCTTACAGTTGGTTTAATGTCTTTCTGCTGATGCTTTTTATCGGCGGATTGATACTTGACCGTAAGGGTATCCGCTTTACCGGCACGCTGGCGGCAAGTTTGATGGTTGTCGGCGCTGTGGTAAAATATGCGGCGCTGTCGGGCATTCTGCCGGTTGACGGCGAGTTTTTGGGCTTCAAGATGCAGGTCTTGTATGCTTCTGTGGGCTATGGCATCTACGGTGTCGGGGCAGAAGTGGCGGGCGTTGTTGTTACACGCGCTTTAGCAAAATGGTTTAAGGGCTACGAGATGGCTCTGGCAATGGGTTTACAGGTTGCTATTGCACGTCTGGGAACAGGTATTGCGCTGCTTACCGCCAATCCGCTGGCACAATATCTCGACGGTATTCCGCAGTTGATACTATTTGGCGTTACGTTGCTTGTTATCGGGCTTGTTACGCTACTGATTTACAATGTGTTTTTAGACAAAAGACTTGATAATCAGATGGAAACAAACATCATTGTTGCCGATGAAGAGCAATTTCGCCTTGCGGATGTCAAAACGGTTATCCGCAATCGCGGCTTCTGGCTTTTAGCGACGCTTTGCGTAGTGTTTTACTCGTGCGTCTTTCCGTTTCTCAAATATGCTCCCGATATAATGACGCACAAGTTTGGAGTGTCGGAAGACAATGCCGGTTCTATTGCTGCTTTGCTGCCTTTCGGCACTATTATCCTGACGCCTCTGTTCGGCGGAATTTACGACAAAAAAGGCAAAGGTGCAACTATCATGCTTATCGGAGCGTTGATGCTGGTATTGGTACATTCCTGCTTTTCGGTTCCGGGAATTACTTCGCCGCTGTTCGCTATTGCGCTGATGATATTGCTGGGCATCTCGTTTTCGCTTGTTCCGTCGGCGATGTGGCCTGCCGTAACAAAGATACTGCCCGAAAACCTGCTCGGCACTGCTTATGCGCTGATTTTCTGGGTACAAAACATCGGACTGCTCGGTATGCCGATACTCATAGGTCATATCCTTGAAAATCGCGGCAAAACAGTTTCGCCCGAAGGCGCTATCAGTTACGACTACACTGCCCCGATGCTGATATTTGCCTCATTAGCAGTATTATCCGTCGTCATATCGCTGTTGCTCGCCCGCGAAGACAAAATCAAAGGATACGGACTTGAAAAAGCAAACATAAAAAACTGAATATGTATTTTAAAGATATTATCGGACAGGAAGAATTGAAGCGGTTTCTGACTTCATCGGCACGTAAAGGTGTTGTGCCTCACGCACTTATGTTCTGCGGCAATGAAGGTTACGGCTCTTTTGCGCTCGCTTTTGCTTTTGCACGCTATATCAACTGTACCGACCGCAGTGAAACGGACGCCTGCGGTAAATGCCCTTCATGCCTCAAATACAGTGTATTAGCGCATCCCGACCTGCATTTTGTGTTTCCGATGGTTAAAAAAGACAACGAAAAAACCGATCAGGCAATATGTGATAACCATTTAACGGAATGGCGACAATTCCTTAATAGTCAGTTAAAGGAACATTATTATTTTAATATCGATAAATGGCTTGCTGCTATGGATGCCGAAAATAAGCAGGCAACAATTTATTCGGCTGAAAGTGAGAGTATTATGCGCAAGATGAATCTCAAAATCTATGAAGCCGATTACCGTGTACTGTTTATTTGGATGCCCGAAAGGATGCAATCTACATGTGCCAACAAACTGTTGAAACTTATAGAAGAACCGTTTCCGAATACCGCTATCATCATGGTATCAGCTAATCCTGATGCGGTTCTCGGCACGATATTCTCACGCTCACAATTAATACACGTCAAGCCGTTACCGCAGGAAACACTTGTAAATGAGCTGGTTAAGTCATACGGACTTGACGATTTAAATGCCCGACAGATTTCTCATCTTTCGGAAGGGAGCATGATAAAAGCCGTCAAACTGCTGTCGGTGAGCGATGACGAAACGCAGTTTCTCGGACTATTCATGACTATGATGCGTAACGGCTGGGCTCGTAACGTAGCGGCTATGAAAACTTTTGCCGAAGAGACATCGGCGCTGGGACGTGAAAAATGCAAAGTTTTTCTTGCTTACAGTCAGCGTCTTATCCGCGAGAACTTCCTTTTTTGCCTCCAAGAGCCGTCGCTAAACTATCTCAACAGCAAGGAAGCATCGTTTTCGGTCAATTTTTCAAAATTTGTCCACGAGCGTAACATTTTCGGGTTAATGGAAGAATTGTCGCTTGCCGAGTATCATATCGCCCGCAACGTTAATGCAAAGATGGTATTTTTCGACCTCTCAATGCGCATTACGGCGTTGATAAAGAAATAGTCGGCAACAGTGAGCGCTGCCATGGCTTCTACTACCGGTACGGCGCGGGGTACAACACAGGGGTCATGTCGGCCGCGAGCTTTAAAAACCGTTTCTTTGCCGTTAATGTCAACGGTTTGCTGTTCACGTAAAATCGTCGCCGTAGCCTTAAACGCTACTCTGAAATAGATGTCCGCACCGTTGGATATACCGCCCTGTATGCCACCGGAATAGTTGGTTTTGAGTTTTACAAACCCGAAATCTTCCGGATTGCTTCGTGCCTCGCAATGACGTGCGTCCAGAACTTCAAACTCGTCATTATGTTCCGAACCGCGAAACAGCGGGGCATCGAAGCCATCGCCATAGTCAAAGCCTTTGGCGGCATTGATACTCAACATAG
>JAITHS010000060.1 GCA_031279875.1 Tannerella sp. | reverse complement strand
CTTCCGCCCGAATACCACTCGTCTTCAGGCACTTCTACTTTCATTTTCTTGTCGGTGTTATCGTCGTAACACGATGTTATCATCATTAATAATAATGATGATATGAATAAAGTTTGTTTGTTAATATATTTCATTGTTTTGTTTATTTTTGAGTAACTGCTTCATTACGAGGGCTTTAACGTACAGGGCATTCGTCATTGCGAGGTACGAAGCAATCCAGAATACAGGAAGTAATCCGGAAGGAAAAAGCACGCTGGATTGCTTCGTTCCTCGCAATGACGTGGTACCTGTTTTCGCTGGATTGCTTCGTTCCTCGCAATGACGTGGTACCGTAACAAAGCGACTTTCTGGACAAACTTTATTTAACTTCATGTATATACAAAAAATAATCATGAACAATAACTCTACCCGGCGAGAGCACTTTAATTGTGTGAGTATCATCCGAATCCCAACGTTTTTCGAACATTTTATCTACTCTTCGCCAATTGTCAAAGCAACTTACGTCGGCAACTAATTCGCCGTCGATAAAAATATGCGCATTAGTGAGGTCATTGTTGTAGAGAGCGTACCATGCGATGTATCTTCCTGTAAATGAGGCTTCTACCGAATTATTTTGCCAAAGCAGATAACTATCGCCGTTGCGATAAACTCCCGGTTCATTAATAAAAGTAATATTTCCGACATACTGATTAGCGGGGTCTGTCGTATCGATATAATCGGTAATCAGTTCACCTTCAACATGTTTGTATGTAAGGCTGCGGGTTTGAAGTCTAACCGAAACGGTTTGTTCTGTGGGTTCTATTTGCCAATAGAAATTAGCGGTTGCAACAAGCGGGTCAATATCTGTAAACACCTGATTTATAGCCTCTTCTTTTGTCATAGAGTAAGAATTAACATTTCCCACGTTGATAGATTTGGTAGAAGCAGGCTCAAAATCGGGTGTTTTTGATATTTTCAAGACATAACCGCTTGCTTCCGGCACCTGTGTCCACGAAAATTCGATAGGGAATTGGCTTTTAAAGATATTGATAACAGCCGACGGCGATGGTGTTTTGAGGAAGATAGCCGGTTTAGCCGATTCCGAAATGCGCAGATTGTAGAACGTTTGCCATGCCGGGATAGTATCGAGCAGAGGTCTGTCGCCGATAAAGGGCAGTATTTTTGCTGTAATTTTGATTGGCACTTCCACTCCTATTTGAACGTTTTCGACTATGAGGCTCGGCAAATTATCATCGCCTTGGAAAGCATGAACGGCACCGTCTTTGTCGGTATATTCGCTTGTATAACTAAAAAATTGATACAAATCCGATTCTATCGGTGCGCTCCATTCGACGACGGCGGCCGATGTTGATTCGATAACGTTTGGCGGTACTAACGACAAAACGTTGAGGTCGGTCTTCGTAAACGGCGTCAGTTGCACTTCTTTTGGGATGGATTTGTCGCCGTATTGATCTTCGGTGTATATTTTGAAGTGATAAAGCCGTTGCTCGGTAAGACCGGAAATATTGACCCACGAGCAGACGCTGTCGATTACAATCCGCTCGTTATCATATTCGATGATTGTTTTTTTCGCTTTTCCCAATTTCATTTGACTTGAAGGCACGCGACCGCCTTTGTTGAGGTCAAATTCAACGCGCTCGTATCCGAGTTTCCATCCGAGCGTATCGAATCCTGCCGGATATACTATTTCTTCGGGCGAAAAATCTTTGATATTATCATAAATATCGGAGCATGAACTCAAAATTGTTGTTGCAATAAGCACGCTCAATATGTAATTTAACAAATATTTCATAATCTTTAACTATTTTTAATTATTTTTTCTTCTGCCGTAGAGAGTTATTTCGGATAAGCCCATCGGTTCTCCACCTGTATAATTATTGCTGAAACCTGCAACGGCTTCATATCGAAACCACCTTGTAGGCGCGGAGAAATGCGGTTCATCGGGATACAGGTACGCCATATCGCCGTTTTGCGCCAGCACTCTGTACTGATGACCGGGCAAGTCGGGCGGGAAAACTATTTTGTGCATTCCTATCGAATCCCATTGAGCATTGATTTGGTCGTAGATATACATTCCGTAGATGCCGATATTTTCGTTAGAATAATACCATCCTCTTCCTGTCGGGATGCTTGGCGGCGCCCAGGCACGGTCTCTTTGCCAAGTTACGATACGGCTTATTTCCCATTCTTCACCGAGATCGATGATAAAATTGGCGGGCAAATTGCCGTCTTTGGCATTTCCGGTACGTCCTTTAAAAGAGGTGCTTCCCCAGTTCCAGTTTAATCCGTTGTCGATAATATCGTCGGTGATATAAACCATACGCCCTTCGTAGCCTTCCCAGTAGCCTTGCGGCTGTCCGAAAATAGAGTCGTTGGTTTGGGGAATAAACCACTTGTTTTTAGGGATTTTTTCATCCTTAATAAGATAAATATCGTTAGCGGAAGTAGTGCCGATATTGCCGTAACGGTCTTCTACTTTGACATTTACGTTCACCGGTTTAGTATCCGGAATATCGTCGAGGCGAATATATCTGCGCTCCAACGTGTCGGTAGAAGTATAGATAATGTTTTTTTCGCGACCGTCGCAAACGTAAGTGATGTGGATATTGACGACTTGCTTCAATTCGTTTCGCCAGTCGATATAAAAAGAACCGAATCCCGGCTTCACGGCAATGCTGCCTGCAACGCGCGAAACGGCCGGTTCTTTTGGTATAACGGTTATGGTTTGCGTTTCCGACTTGTTGCCTGCGCGGTCAACGGCATAGATGCTCACGATTTTGGGAACAGTATCGGCAAAGCCTTCAACATCAATAGAATCAGAGAAATAAGATACCGAAAAGCGGAATTTTTCGCCTTTTTGATTCGTGTAACTTGCGTCGATAGTCAACACATCTTTGTCTTCCGGCGGGGTGAAATAAATTCTCGCTCCGCCGTAGAGGGCTTTGTAGTTTTCGCTTATTTCGGGCTTGCCGGGAGGTATCTTGTCGGCATAATTTATCTCAAAACGCTCGCTTTCTTTACAATTTGTTAAAAGACAAAGTGAAAGCATACATAATAGTTTACATTTAGTTTGCATATAGTTTACATTTAGTTTACATTTATTTTTCATATCCGGGCCATCCGGGGTTTTGTTTCAGATTAGAATTGATATTCATCTCGTTAAGAGGAATAGGCCAAAGGTTGTCGCGCATTTGGAAACTGCGTTTTTGCTTGATAGAGAGGATAAAAAACGTTCCGGTAGAAGTGCCTTTGCCGTTCCAGCCCATTGTAGGCTGGTTAAACTCCTGAACGGCGCGTTTGTAACGTCGCATGTCGAAAAACCGTGCGCCCTCGAAAGCAAGTTCTATGCTGCGTTCGCGGAGTATAATTTCCCTCAATCGCGATTTGTCCTTATGGCTGTTGATATAGTTGGAACTTACCCAGTTGGGATTGCTCCATGAAGTTTCGACGTCGGGGATGCCTGCTCGACGTCTGATTTTGTTGATTTCGTCATAAACGGCTTGACTTGGGCCGTCTATTTCGTTGATAATTTCGGCTTTCATCAGATACAAATCCGCCATACGAATAATCGGAATGGGAAAAACGATCATACGATAAGGCATGGCATTAGTAGATTCGGGGTGGACAAATTTTTGTACTCCTATACCTGTCCAGAAAAAATCTATTTGACCCGAACCGCCGTGCGCGAAACTTATTCCTCCGTCGGTGCCGGGCAACATCATAGATGGTATAACTCGCTGATATTGACGCCAATATCCTCCGCTTATGCCAAGATTGGCGTAGAAGCGCAGTTCGCGACCTAAATACAAACTGACGGTTTTAACATTAGGTTGAAGTATGCCTGCCCATTGTTTGTAGATTGTTTCGGAAGTGTCTGGGGTGGTATATAGTTCGTATTTATCGCTTTGAGAGAATGTCAAATCTACGTCTAACGGCAGTCCGTTCATAGTATAATATCGTTCTAACATGTTGTAGTTGGCGCTTAGCCAGTTGCCGACGCATCCCGTACTTTGCCAGTCGGGGTCGTTTTCGTTGGTAGTGCGGATAGCGCTTGCATACTGAATAAAGTCGGAGCCGAACCTGTCGCCGGTACGTCCCCATATCAGTTCGCGGTTCCAAGGCTCGGTAGGTAGCATCTTCAACGAATAGTACGTTTGCATGTTGGGATTTAGTTTGAGCAGTTCTTCGTCTTCTCTGCTAAACGGCTTATCATCAAAGTGATAGAGTTCGGTTTGATTATTTTCACAAAAAGAGATAGCATTATTGACGGCATCGAGTGCATCCTGCCATTTTTGCGGATTTTCATCTATCGGGAAAAACGGTTGCCCGTCGTAATCAAGGAAATCGCCGTAATATTCGCGGTTGCCGTTGAAGAACGGACTTGCCCGCAAGAGCATTATGCGCGCCTTGATTGCAAGCGCTATTCGCTTGTCGATCATGCCGAGATACATGTCGGCAATACGGTCTTGCAAGTCGGGAATAGCTTCGTCGATAAGGTTGATAACATAATTGAAGCACGTTTCTACCTTTTCGCGTTTTGGCAAAATCAGGTCGTCGGCTTCGTCCACGTTTACGCTTCGGTCAACTATAACGACAGGCCCGTAATATTCAAGCAGTTGATAATGATAATACGCTTTGAGGAATTTGACTTGTGCAATCCAGTCTTTTCTGTCTTTTTCGGGCATATTTTTAGCCAGATGGATTTTTTCGAGGAAAGTATTGCATGCTCGAATGGCTTTATACAGGTGTGGCGCTCCTCCGCTGCCTGTCCATAATCCGTACATGGGATTGCTGTTGTTTTGCCCGCCCATCATGATGCCCACAGGAGGTTGAAACCAGAGATTATTTTTGTCTTCTTCCCGCGACACCCATTCGTCGCCCAGCAGGAAAGTCGAGTTCCATATACTGTGAACGGGAGGCAGGTAACTGTAAACTTTTGATAAGGCATTATAAGCCATTTCTCTTGTTGCAAAATAATCTTCCAGCGTAACGGTATTGTCGGGTACGATGTTGAGATAGTCGGAACAAGCCGACAAAGTTATCATGAATGCAAAGATTAATTTTTTCATATTGTTTACTTTTAATGATTAAAATGTTAATTGAATGCCAAGATTAAAACGTCTGTTTATCGGATAAGCCAAACCGTTACCTCCCATTTCGGGGTCCCACAATTTGAACGAACTGATGTAGAACAGATTTTCTCCGTTAAGATAAATACGTCCGCCGGTGATACCGAAATATTTGATAACGCCCGGACTGTAACCTATTTCCATTGTTTTCAATCGCATGAAGCCTCCTTCGCGCAGCCACCATGTTGAAGGTTGAATATTATTATTAACTTGATAAACAGCTAATCGTGGCCAGAAAGCGTGAATATCGGGGTTTGTTTCGCTCCACGAATCTCGCGCTATGATGGCGGGAGCGTTACGTCGGCCTACTAAAGGCGCGATGTTGGCGGGAGCGATAAAAAAGGACGTCTGTCCGTTGCCTTGAAAGAAGAACGAGAAGTCGATTTTTTTGTGTCCTGCCGAAGCTCCGAAACCGTATTGCAGTTGCGGAACGGTGGGATAGCCTATCGGGATACGGTCGTTTTGGTTGATGACGCCGTCTTTGTTGATGTCGGTATATTTGATGTCGCCGCGCATATAGTTGCCGAAAGCGATTTGGCTTGGCGAATGATTTATTTCCAATTGGTCAACAAACAACCGCTCGGCTACATAGCCCCATTGCTGTCCTATCGGTCGGCCAACGGTGTAGAGATACGATTCTTCGTAAGACGGCTCGTCGGTTCTCAAAATTTTGTTAGTAGAATATGTTGCATTGACGCGCGCCGTCAGCCATGTATCGTTTTTGAAAAAATGTTTGTAGTCGATCGAAGCGTCCACTCCCGACGATTTGACTTTGCCGATATTGCCGCTAATACTCGTTTCATATCCCATCGTTTGGGGTATATTATTTCGAGGCCAGTAAATTTTATCTCTGATATTATTGAAAAAATCGACTTGCAGATTCATTCCTTTGAGCAGTCCGAGTTCTATTCCGAGATTGGTTATAGTTGACACTTCCCACTGAATGTTGGGGTTATTATATCTCGAAACGTTATATCCTTCGTATCGTTGCAAATAATCTTTGCCCCAAGTGTACATGCCGCCGCCGCCGTTGATTTGCGAGAGGAAGAAAAAACGTCCGCTACGTCCGGCAATGGCGTCGTTGCCTACTTTTCCCAAACTGAATTTCAGTTTTACGAGGTCGAAAATGTCTTTTATTCCATAGCCGTAATATGGTTCGTTAGATATAACCCATCCTAATCCGAAAGAGGGGAAAAAGCCGAAACGGTGTGATTTGTCGAATTTTTCCGACCCGTTATAGCCGTAGGATGCTTCGACGAAATAGCGCGAGTCGAAATCGTAGGTGAAGCGCGACGAATTGCCGAGATTGCGTTCGGGCAATGTTTCGTAGATAGAGCCGTTAGCGCCGTTTGTGAGGATTTTTTCTTCGGCAATACATACTGTCATAAGCCCGAAATTGTGGGGTCCGAATTTGTTGTTCCAGTTTACACGTCCTTCAAAATAGTAGTGCGTTTCGCCGTTACGACCTCCCGTTACATCGCCCAGACGTCCGCTTTCGTTGGGATTGAGACAGTAAAGGGTGTATTTTTCGGTCTGAATGTCGTAATTTTCGAGCGCATAATATACCGGATTATAAAAACGTGTTTGCGACGACGAGTTCCACGTGCTGACCGACGCTTTGAGTTCTACTTTGAGGTTGGTGAGCAGTTTACTTAAATCCTGTTTCAACGTAGCCTGCGCCGAAATCGTGTTTTCATCGGTTTGAGTATAGCCTCTCACCATTTCGGCAAAGGGATTGACCATAGCCGGATCGACCATTCCGAACATTGTATTGCGAGTGTCGATGTGTTGCTCGTCGGGCGTCCATACAGCCGGAAATTCAACCGGATTGGAGTTCATTACCATATTGAAAATCTCGCTTGCCGACCGATACGGCGCGTTGTATTTCTGAAATCGTCCCGAAATTCTGGTATCCAAATCGGTCGTTTTTCCTAACTTGAAAATAACGTTGCTGCGGATGTTGTAACGTTTGATGTCGATGTTGCTGTTGAAATTGTTCTGATAATCTTGGTCGTCAACTTTTAACAATCCTGTTTCATGGTCAATACCTGCTGCAACGTAATATGTGGCAACTTGTCCGCCGCCCGACAGGTTGATGTTGAATTTGGTATTTACGGTGCTGTTTTTCATCAACATGTCGTACCAGTTTACATTAGGATATACCATCTGATTGACGCCGTTCATTGTTGCCTGAATTTTTTCTTCGCTATACCAGTTTCCCATTGGGGTGATAAGGCTCGGATCGTCTTTATAATCAGACATTTGGTCGTTGTGGCGCGAGAGGCGTGCGTCGTTGTAGAGGCGCATGTAGGAAACGCCGTCAAGCAGTTCCAACATCGAGGTGGGCGACGAGACATTGACGTCAAAGCGTGTCGAGATTTTGATTTTTTCGCCTAACTGTCCCGATTTTGTAGTAACAGAAATGATGCCGTTAGCTCCGCGAGCGCCGTAAAGTACTGTTGCCGAAGCGTCTTTGAGTATCGAGAATGCTTCGATGTCGTCGGGCTGAAGCCTTGATAAATCGTCGGTTGAGGCTTCAAAACCGTCGATGAGGATAAGGGGATCGGACTTGTAACCGAAAGTAGTAACGCCGCGCACAAAGAACTGTGCGTTATCGCGCCCCGGTTCTCCGGTAGTCTGGAACGAGATCAGACCGGGTATTTTGCCGGCAAACGAAGCGGTGAGGTTGCTGCTTGCAATGCGTAAGTCTTTGGTTTCTACCGTTGTGATTGACGCCACAACGCTTTCTTTTTTCTGGATACCGAATGCCGCTACTACTACTTCGCCGAGTTCCTGCGTCTGCTCAAGCATGGTAACAGAAATGACCTGCTGTTTGCCGACTTTTATTTCCTGCGGCTGGAAACCGATGTACGAAAACCGCAAGTGGCAGGTATCGTTCGGTACGGTGATGGAGAAATCTCCGTTTTCGTCGGTCGTCGTTCCGCTTGTCGTACCGCGTACAAGTACCATTACGCCCGGTAGCGGTGAAGTGAAATTGTCAACTACTTTTCCGGCCACTCTTCTTGATTGTGCGTTTGCTTCCAATGCAAAAAAATGAACGGCTAACAGAAGCGACAGACTAACAAATCGTGCTGTTTTTAGTTTAGTCAGTTTGTTCATAAAATACTTTATTAGAATGTTTTAAATATGTTTTTTCTATTTTTACAACAAGAAAATCGCGACAAAGGTAAACATTTAAAATGATATATGCAAACAAAATGATAAAATAATGCAAAAAAATTTTTACTTAAAGTAAACAATAATGTTTACATATATGCAAATATAATGACAACATACATACTTTACATTATAAATAATATGCAAATTATGCATGAATGTAAAGAAAAATGTTTACCTTTGCAGTCTGTTTTTACTAAATAAATAAAGAATATGGAAAATAAAACTGTTTACAAAACAATCTATGATGCTCTAAAAGAGGAGATTATAGAAAACAATTATCCTGTTGGCTCAATGTTGCCGACCGAATTACAAATGGCTTCGCGCTTTGAAGTTTCACGCCCTACAATCACAAAAGTGTATGATAAGCTTCAAGACGAAGGTTTTGTGAAAAAAAAGAGAGGCGCCGGTACTATCGTCCTATATGAACATGATAAAACGATAGATCGTGTCTTTACATTTGGTTTACTTTTGCCGGGCGTCGGAGAGTCGGAAATATTTCCTATTATCAACGACCAATTGTTGAAACGTTCCGAAAGCGGTAAATTTAATTGCCTCTGGGACGGCGCAACAGCAAGCAGCGCCGATATAAGGCGGTCACTTATAGTGTTTTGCTGCGATAATTATATTGAAAAACAAGTAGATGGAGTGTTTTTTGCCCCTCTCGAAAGAGTGTTGGATGCGGACGAAATAAATCATCAAATTTGTCGCAAACTTCAAGCAGCCAATATTCCGGTCATATTGATAGACAGGGATATAGTCAAAAATCCGCTGAGAAGCGAATTTGATATTGTATGTCTTGACAATTTTAACGCCGGCTCGGTTATGGCAACACATCTGATTGACGCCGGTTGCGAACTTATTTACTATTTTTATCGCCCCGATTCGGCCTTCTCGGTTCTTTCACGATTGTCGGGAATTAGAGATACGGTGCTGAATAAGGGTTTGAAATTCGGCGAAAAAAATATTATTTGCGCAGATCCGAGCGATTTGAAAGTGGTCAGACAAATGAAAATTATACCCGGCAAAACAGGTGTTATTTGCGCCAACGATTCTACAGCAGCAGTTCTGATGTCAACACTCGACGAAGCCGAACTCAAAATTTCTACCGATTTGTTGATATGCGGCTTCGACGACATGAAGTATTCAAATCATCTAAAACATGCGCTGACATCGTTCCGACAGCCTTGCACAACAATAGCAGATATGAGTATCGATCTGATGTTCAGACGATTGTCGGGCAATCCCAAAATCCCCGTTACGGCTTCTCTACGCGGCGAACTTAATGCCAAAGAATCAACCAAGTTTGTCAACGGATGCGTATGTTGAATATCGGATATGACCAAAACATATCAAACTTCCTCATTCCACGCAGGCAATATATGCAAATGCTGCGCAGCCTGAAAGACCAGAATATTATTAAGGTCATTACCGGAGTGCGGCGTTGCGGAAAATCTACATTGTTGCAAATGTACGCTGATGAATTGCTGCAAAAGGGCGTTGAACAAGCACATATTCAATTTCTTAACTTTGAAGACCCCGATATCTACATGCTCGGCGATTGGAAAGATATTTACGATTATGTGAAAGTGCGTTTGCTGCCGGATAAGATGAACTATGTTTTTCTTGACGAAGTACAAAATGTCGCTACTTTCGAGCGTTTGGTTGATGGCTTGTTTATTAAGAAAAATGTCGATTTATACATTACTGGCTCAAACGCATGGCTTTTGTCAAGCGAGTTGGCAACTTTGCTCACAGGACGATATATCGAAATTAATATCTTGCCGTTGTATTTCGATGAGTTTCAGGAACTTATGATGCTCAAACCGCAAAACTTGTCAAAATCGGAAAGTTTCGCGGTTAGCGACGTACAAAGTGCTGATAATCAAATAATTACTTCCGCCAAATCGCCAAACTTGTCAAAAACGGAAAGTTTGGCGATTTCAGACATTCAAAACACTGAATATCAGATATATACACAATCCAAATCGCCAAACTTGTCAAAAACGGAAAGTTTGGCGATTTTCTGCACCGAAGGCGGTATCCCTGAATACTTTAAGCAAAAAAATATCAGCCAAAAGCAAGCAGATGAATTTGTACGAAGTGTATTAAATACTATTATCGAAAAAGATATTTTT
>JAITHS010000024.1 GCA_031279875.1 Tannerella sp. | reverse complement strand
GACTCGGTATCGAGTTCTACAACAGAGAGTTGATGCCCTTCATCCAACAGAAAGCGCGTCAGCACGCCTGTTCCGGGGCCAACCTCCAAAACAGGCATTCCGCGATAATCCGCAAGCGTTTCAGCCACCCGTCGGGCAATATCCATGTCTCTGAGAAAATGCTGCCCAAGAGACTTTTTCGGTCGTATGTTCATCATATTGCAATCTTTCAACCTTTCAATGAAAGTGCAAAGGTACAAAAAAAATATCCGTTTATGTATAATATCAAAAATTATTTGTAACTTTGTAATATGATACTAATAATAGATGACGATGTAGCGGTACGGTCGTCGCTGGAATTTGTGCTGCGGCGGGCGGGATATGAGGCGACGGCAGTTTCCGACCCTGATACGGCGCTGTCGGCTGTTCGCACTACTCCGCCGGAACTGATTCTGATGGACATGAATTTCAGCCGCACTACGACAGGCGAGGAAGGACTTCATCTCCTGCGTCGGGTGAAGATTTTACAGCCCGACATGCCTGTCATCCTGATTACGGCGTGGGGGTCTATCTCACTCGCGGTAGAGGGAATGCGGGCAGGCGCGTTTGATTTTGTTACTAAGCCATGGAATAACATGGTGTTAATCAACACTATACGCACAGCGCTGGAGTTGAATAAACCGGAACAAAACATGTCGGAACAAAATCAGTCGAACAAGAACATGCCGAACAGGAATCGAAAGTTTGATAAGATAATCGGTCGTAGCGACGCTCTGATGCGGGTTTTGAGTACCGTATCGCGCATCGCGCCTACACAGGCGTCGGTACTGATAACAGGCGAAAACGGCACCGGCAAGGAACTTATCGCCGAAGCCATTCACGCAAACAGTCCGCGTGCCGACAAGCCGTTTGTCAAGGTCAATCTCGGCGGCGTGTCTCAAAGCCTGTTTGAGAGCGAGATGTTTGGGCATCGCAAGGGCGCTTTTACCGACGCTGTTGCCGACCGTTCCGGACGTTTCGAGATGGCCGACAAAGGAACGATTTTCCTTGACGAGATAGGAGAATTAGACATCGCCTGTCAGGTAAAACTGCTGCGTGTGTTGCAGGACAGCACGTTTGAGCCTTTGGGTGAGAGCCGTCCGCGCCGTACGGATGTGCGCGTCGTAAGCGCTACCAATGCCGACCTTCGCCGGATGATTGCAGAACGCACTTTCCGCGAAGACCTTTTCTATCGTATCAATCTGATTTCCATACATTTACCACCATTAAGAGAACGCTGTGAAGATATTCCGCTTCTGGCGCAACATTTTGCCGATAGGCTTACAAAACAACAGGGCATTCCGCGTGTGATTATTACCGACAAGGCATTGAAATATCTTGAAAAACAACCGTTTTACGGAAATATTCGCGAACTTAAAAACCTGACGGAGAGAGCGATATTGATTTCCGGAAAAAAAGTTATTGATGTGAAAGATTTTGAAAACAATAATGACGTATCCGCAAGCAGGGATGCCGCTACGACCGGTCTGCCGCTTGATGAGATGGAAAAACGCTCGGTAGTTGCTGCCTTAAAAAACGCCGACGGCAATTTCTCCAAAGCAGCCAAAACGCTGGGTATCAGCCGTCCGGCGCTGTACAGACGAATGGAAAAATACGGAATAAAATGAAAATCAACATCTTATTCCGACTCATAAGCATACTGCTCATTGCCGCTCTTGTGGCGATATCCGTTATTGCGTTTCGTAGCGAACAGTACATGATTTTCTGGGCTGTCGAAGCGCTGGCGATAGCCGCGATAGCGTACATGCTGTATTTTCACCGACGAGTTATCAAGCCGTTACAGGTTATCGGCGACGGCATGGATTTGCTTCGCGAACAGGACTTTAACTCCCGACTGCGCATTGTAGGGCAATCGGAAGCCGACCGCATCGTCGCTATTTTCAACCGTATGATGGAACAGTTGAAAGAGGAACGCCTGCAAGTGCGCGAAACAAATAATTTTCTCGACCTTCTGATTGACGCCTCGCCGCTCGGTGTCATCATTCTCGACCTTGAGGAGCGGATTTTTTCCGTCAACCATGCCGCATGTTCGTTCATGGCAATCAAAAATGTCGAATCATTTAAAGGCAAAAAACTTTCTGAGTTGTCCGAGATAGATAATACGCTTATAACATGTCTGTTACATATCGAACCTTATCAATCGCAAATCGTCAGACTAAACAACGCTACGGTCTATAAATTTACCCACTCGCGGTTTGTTGACAGAGGTCATTCACATTCGTTTTATCTTCTCGAACTCCTTACCGAAGAAGTTTTTAAAGCCGAAAAGAAGGCTTACGAAAAGGTCATCCGCATGCTCGCACACGAGGTTAACAACACTACGGCAGGGGTTATTGCCACTCTTGACGCTATCAAACTTGATGCGGAAGCAGGTAACTCCGATTTTGCGGGCATGGATGCCGATGCTACGGATGTTTTGCAGACGGTCATTGAGCGTTGTTACGGCTTGAACCGTTTTATTGCAAACTATGCCGATGTGGTGCGCATTCCCGAACCGCAACGCACGTCATGCAGCCTGAACGAACTTGTATCCTCCTGTGTGCGGTTTTTACGGCATACTTTCGGCGATAAACAAATATCTGTTGTTCAGGAACTTAACCCTGACAATCCGGTTGTTTTAATCGATTCCGCACTATTCGAGCAGGCATTAGTCAATATCCTTAAAAATGCAGTGGAATCAATTGAACATCAAGGCAATATCCATATCCGCACGACATCATCGCCCGTTGCTCTCGAAATTGCAGACAACGGCAAAGGCATTGACAGCGATACTGAAAGCAAACTTTTCACGCCATTCTTCTCCACAAAGCCCAACGGACAGGGTTTAGGGCTAATTTTTATTCGTGAAGTACTGCAAAAGCATGACTGCATATTCTCGCTCAAAACAGGAACAGATGGGATTACTCGGTTTATGATAGGATTTTAACAATCCCGAACGCAAACTGTACGAAAACGGACAGTATTACAATATCTAATACAATGATAATCAGACGATTATCATTTCGGCACGGGTTTTGTGTTATTGAGTGTAAAAATAACACAAAATGGACAGAGCAATATCAAAAGAAGTCAAACAAAAAGAGCAGTTGCGGAAGTGGCTAAAAGCGGGCGCGGCTGTTGTTGTGGCAGTTATGGCTGTTTGGCTGATAATAAGTTTTTTAAGCCCATCGATGAAGCGTTCCGACTTGCTCGTGTCAAAAGTTGAACGTGGAACACTTGAAGTATCGGTCGGCGCGACAGGTAGGGTCGTACCTGCTTTTGAGGAGATTATCAACTCGCCTATCCATTCGCGCGTGCTGGAAGTCTATAAGAAAGGCGGCGATTCGGTTGACGTTGGGACGCCAATCTTGCGTCTCGACCTGCAAACTGCCGAAAATGATTTCAATAAACTTATCGACGAAGAGCAGATGAAGAAGTTGCAGTTGGAACAGTTGCGGGTTCATACCCGAAATAAACTGTCGGAGATGGATATGAAGTTGAAAATCAGCCGAATGGAGTTGAGCCGTAAGGAAGTTGAGTTACGCAATGAGCGTTATCTTGACAGTCTCGGTGCGGGTACGACCGACAAAGTACGTCAGTCGGAGTTGAGTTATGAAGTAAGCCGACTTCAACTTGCCGAAGACGAGCAAAAATACGCCAACGAACAGGATTTGTCGAAAGCAGATATCAAGATTAAAGAATTGGAACTCAACATATTCGGTAAAAGTCTTGCTGAGATGAAGCGGACGCTCGAAGACGCACGTATCAGGTCGCCGCGCAAAGCTATATTAACTTATGTAAACAGCGAAGTGGGATCTCAGATTTCGCAGGGTAGCAGGGTAGCAATAGTGTCCGACCTGTCACATTTCAAGATAGAAGGCGAGATTGCCGATGCTTACGGCGACCGTATTGCACCGGGCAGTCGGGCTATTGCGACGGTCGGTCGCGAAAAGATGACAGGTATTGTGAGCGATGTAACGCCACTGTCGCGTAATGGTATGATATCCTTTACGTTACAGTTAGACAGCAGCGGCGACAGTCGTCTGCGGTCGGGTCTGAAAACGGATATTTACGTGATGTACGCCGTTAAGGATGATGTGCTGCGCATCGCCAATGCGTCGTATTACAGCGGGCGCGGCGAGTATGACATGTTTGTTTTCAATGACAATCAGTTGATTAAGCGTCGCGTGCGTCTTGGCGAAAGCAGTTTTGACTCTGTCGAAGTAGTCGGCGGATTAGAGGAAGGCGACGAAGTTGTTGTTTCGGATATGAGCGCCTACAAAGAGAAAGACAAATTAAAAATAATAAACGACAATGATTAAATTAAGAAATTTGGAGAAAGTCTATCGTACGGACGAGATTGAGACGGTAGCGCTTGAAAATGTGAATCTTGAAGTACGGAAAGGTGAGTTTATTTCCGTGATGGGACCATCGGGATGCGGCAAGTCCACATTACTGAATATCATCGGTTTGCTTGACGTACCCACGTCTGGCACGGTAGAAATTGACGGCGTGAGCACTACTGCGATGAACGACCGCAAACAGGCTGCTTTTCGCAATACGCGATTAGGTTTTGTGTTTCAGAGTTTTCATCTGATAAACTCGCTCAATGTACTTGATAACGTGGAACTTCCGTTGCTTTATCGCAACGTCTCCGCAAAAGAACGCCGTCAAGCAGCCCGCGAGATGCTCGAAAAGGTCGGCTTGACGCACCGCATGAAGCACTTTCCTGCGCAACTGTCAGGCGGTCAGTGTCAGCGTGTTGCCATAGCCCGCGCCATTATCGGCAACCCCGCTATCATCCTCGCCGACGAGCCTACGGGCAATCTCGACAGCAAGATGGGCGCCGAAGTGATGGACATCCTGCACCGGCTCAACCAAGAAGACGGCCGCACGATAGTTATGGTAACGCACAACGAGCAGCAAGCGAAAAAAACATCCCGCACCGTTCGTTTTTTCGACGGTCGGCAGATTGGAGAAAACGTTAATTATTAACAGTAAAGAAAACCAATGACAAAATTTATCTTTTATATCAAGCAGGCATGCACTCTTTTGCGGCAGGAAAAGCTGTTCAGTGCTATCTATATCGTCGGTTCGGCGCTTTCGATTACGATGGTTATGACGCTTTCGATTGTGTATTACATCAAGATTGCGGACATCTATCCCGAAGCCAATCGTAATAGAACGCTGATAGTCAGGTATATAACCGAGAAACAAAATGACGGAAGAGGATACAGCAGGTCAGGAATATCGTTACAGATGATTGATGCATGTATCAAGTCGCTGAAAAATGCCGAAGTCGTTACCGTCGTGATGGTTGCCCATCCGATCAATAACTATGTGCAACCCGAAGGTAGCCGTTTAGAGTTGCCCGTTTCGGTAACAGCTGTAGATACGGAATGGTGGAAAGTGTTCAATTTCAAGTTTTTAGAGGGAAAACCTTTTACCGACGAAGATTTTCAGTCGGGCGTAACTACGGCAGTCATCTCGCGGTCGCTGGCTAAAAAACTTTACGGCGACGAAGCGGCGACAGGTAAATCGTTTAGCCTTAACTCCCGCTCTTTTCGGGTCTGTGGCGTTGTTAAAGACGTGTCATTTCTCACCGGAACTACTTATGCCCAAATCTGGATGCCTTATACCGCTGTCAAAAATTATAAACGTAGCGGTTTTGGCAAATCAAATTCTCTCGGCAATTTTGCGGCATACATCCTTGCTCCGTCAGCGTCGGAAGTAGAGGATGTAATTCAGGAGTATAAGGAGACTTTTAAGCGTTATGCCGGACAATATGCCGAAGAGGTAACGCTGCTCACACCCAGTCAGCCGCTACGTCAGTGGCAAAGCATATTCTGGCGAGGTTATCTTGAAGACGAAAACTTAAACTACTATCTTTGGCTTACCGGAGCGATATTTCTTGTCCTGCTACTCGTGCCGGCGATAAGTCTGTCGGGCATGGCAGATTCACGTATGGAACGACGGTTGGCGGAGATGGGCGTCAGGAGAGCTTTCGGGGCGCGTACTTCGTCGCTGATGAACCAAATACTGCTTGAAAATTTTATCTTTACGTTGCTTGGAGGCATTTTGGGATTGATTTTGTCGTATATTATGGTGCTTACAAGTTACGATTGGCTGATGGGATTTGCCGGTGGCGCAGGTGGCGGCATGGCTCAAACTCACGGATGGGAAGAAACTATCGCGCCCTCAATGTTTTTCAATATCCCTGTGTTTCTTATCGCACTGCTGCTTTGCTTCCTGCTTAACCTCTTTTCGGCGCTAATCCCTGCTTGGAAAGCCTCACGTCATCAAATTGTAGAATCATTAAACCTCAAATAAATAATATGTTACGAGCAATATTTACCCAACTTTGGAATCAAAAGAGACTGAATTTATCTGTTCTGGCAGAACTGCTCTGCGTATTTGGTCTGGTGTGGTACACCGTTGATTATCTGTTTGTTTATGTCTATACGTTAAACCTTCCGAACCATCGAGACCTCAATCATACATGGATTGTAGAATTCGGAGTGCTATCGGATGATCATCCGGAATATAGCGCAGCCGAAAACGAGCCGCAAGCGCTCTACGACAATTTTAAGCGCTTTGTCAGAACTGTTGCCGAACATCCTGATATAGAGGCTGTCGGAGTGTCATCAAACGGTTCTCTTCCCGCTTCGGGTACCTTTTACGGGCAAGGATTTTTTCTTGATGATGATACTGTTAAAAACGTAGGTGGACAAACACTGTCGATGGACCCCGAAACCGACTTTCTCAAAGTGTTTCGCCATACGCGCGACAATGGCAAAACGCCTGTGTCAATGCGTGATTTCGACTGGACACAGCCGGACGCCATCGTTATAAGCAGTTCGATAGAGAAAGCTTTCCTGCCGCAGGGAGGCTCGGCCGTCGGACATTCTCTCAGAAACTTCCAAAAGCTCAAGGTGGTAGGTGTGATAGATAACGTGAAACGCTTTGATTTTCAGCGTCCCCAGCGGACATTCTACACGCCCTTGATCCTGACGCCGAAACGAGACCTGATGGACTGGCATTACGACACAAACATCAGCATCCGCGTTCGTGAAACCGTCTCCGATAATGTGTTTATCGAAAAGTTTAAAGTGGAAATGTCGGAACGTCTGCGTATAGGCAACTATTACTTCAAACTACTGACACCTTACAGTTCTATTAGCGACGAAATGGCAAAGAGTTACGGCATTACGACTACCGTCAAAATCATCGTCTCGCTGCTGCTCTTTATGTTGCTTACTATTTTGCTGTGCGTTTTCGGTACTTTCTGGTATCGCATCCACACTCGCCGTAGCGAAATAGGACTGCGCAAAGCTATGGGCGCCACCGCCAACAGCATCCGTAACAGTTTTTTCATCGAAGGAATGCTGTTATTGACAATCGGTGCCGTGATAGCCATACTGATTGAAATACAGTTGGTTGCCGCCGACGTTATGGAAACTTTTGCCAAAGACTCCGAATATCCCTGCCTCCCCGACCGCGTCTGGATTAGATTCCTGATAACCAACAGTATAACATACGTCATCCTTGCCGTAGTAGTACTCATTTCCATCTTAATCCCCGCCGGCCGCGCCGCTACTCTGCAACCTTCTGAAGCGTTGAGAGATGAGTGAGTACAAACCCTTGCAGTGGTTTTAGAACCCTGCAAGTGGTTTCCCATTGCGCACCTGCAAGCGGTTTGGAGAAAGCAGAAAGCAGAAAGTACCACGTCATTGCGAGGAACGAAGCAATCCAGCCTTCCGTTTTTTTTCCGGATTGCTTCGTTCCTACCAATGACGGACGTAAGCTCCAAACCGCTTGCAGGGTTCTAAAACCACTGCAAGG
>JAITHS010000383.1 GCA_031279875.1 Tannerella sp. | reverse complement strand
TGCTCGATATGTTTCGGACGGAACTATCAAAATGTTTGCTTACATGATTCTGCTGCACGACCCCGACCCACATCCGTTGTTGTGTATAGAGGAACCTGAAAATTTTCTTCATCCCGATTTATTACCTCAGTTATGCGAAGAAATTAGAGAATATGCCGCAAGAGGCGGACAAGTTTTTGTTTCGACTCATTCGCCTGACTTTGTAAACGGACTGGAAACGGAAGAACTGTTTTTTATCGTCAAAAAGAACGGATATTCCACAATTAAGGCAGCAAAAGATGACAGCATAGTAAAGGAAATGCACAAGAAAAACGATCTGGGATGGATGTGGAGAAATCACTATATTGAGGGAGCAAACGTATGACAAACTTATTTATTTTGACGGAAGAACCATCTGATTATATGCTTCGAATCATACCTGATTTTAAGGACAGAGTCAGATTGCCCAAACTTGAAGTTTCAAAGAAAATTGCCGCGTTTATGAATATAAACAACAACCAATCCGTAAGTTTTAACCGTACTATTGATGCCATTAAAAACCTAACTTCATAATCATTGAACGGTTTTCGGTACTCGGATTAAAAGAAAAAAATCTCTAAAAATTTGGCGGTTTCAAAAATTATTGCTATCTTTGCAGCCCGAAAAGTAATATTTTTAAAACATAAAATGATATAAATACTTAATAGATAAAGAAATGAAGAAAGATCTGCACCCTAAAAACTACCGACAGGTAGCATTCAAAGACATGTCAAATGAAGACGTGTTTATCACACGCTCGACCATAAACACGAAAGAGAATATCGAACTCAACGGCGTTACATATCCGCTCGTTAAGTTGGAAATCTCCAACACCTCGCACCCGTTCTATACCGGTAAAGCCAAGTTGGTGGACACCGCAGGACGTGTGGACAAGTTTATGAGCCGATACGGCAATCGCGCAAAAAAATAAAAAAGGGAACGTAGCGGCTTACAGGGCATTCGTCATTGCGAGGAACGAAGCAATCCAGCGTTCTTGTCTCTGGATTGCTTCGTTTCTCGCAATGACGTGGTACCTTTATGGACGGACATTAATTATTTGCGGATTTTCCAGATGTAGTAAAAGAGCCTGCCCCCTTACGGAGACAAGCTCTTTTTTTTTTGTGTGTAATAATCTGAAAATCAAGACCTTTACAACACAAGTGGATTGCAACTACGGTGTGTTACTTAACAATCTGGGCAAGTTTAGCGCCGACTTTAAACTTCACAACCTTGCGAGCCGGAATTTCAATAGCGGCTTTCGTCTTGGGGTTGATACCCTTACGAGCGGCTTTTTTAACGACCGAGAAAGTACCAAAGCCCAATAATGAAACCTTGTCTCCTTTCTTTACGGCACCTTCAACTGTCTTGACGAAAGCTTCAATTGCTTTCTTGGAATCCACTTTGGATAGCCCTGCCGTTTTAGCTACGGCACCAATGAAATCTGTTTTGTTCATACTGAAAAAAAATTAATTAGTAAACTTATGTTATGTTAAATTATAACCAACCATTCATGAATTGTTTATTAAAATCGCCGCAAAGGTACATATTTTTTTTTAATCCCGCAAACATTTCATAAAATTTTGATCAAAAAACATGTTTTACAACATAAAATTTCAAAAAAACATATACCTTTGCACTCGTTTTTATACTAAAAACTTTTATTATGGACTGGTTTAGAGAACTTATTTTCGGCTCTGGGGTAGCACATTCGATACTTTTACTGTCGATAGTCATTGCGCTTGGTATCCTGATGGGCAAAATCAAAATCGGGGGTGTAGCGCTCGGTATCACTTTCGTACTCTTCGTCGGCATAGTGTTTGCTCACTTCGGCTTCCTGATGAACGAACATATACTGCACTTTTTCAAGGAGTTCGGGCTTATACTTTTTGTTTACTCGGTCGGCATGCAAGTCGGACCGGGCTTTTTTTCGTCGTTCCGCAAAGGCGGCGTTACGCTTAACATGCTGGCTACGGGCGTTGTGCTGCTCGGCGTCGGTACGATGTTAGTAATACATTATATTACAGGGACGCCGCTACCGACTATGGTAGGTATCCTTTCGGGCGCCGTTACAAATACTCCCAGTTTAGGCGCGGCTCAACAGGCTTACAGCGATGTTACTGGAAGTTCTGCGCCCGGCATAGCGCTCGGTTACGCCGTAGCATATCCGCTTGGCGTAGTAGGTATTATTCTGGCTATCATGTCGGTACGATTTATTTTTAAGATTAATCTCAAAAAAGAAGCCGAAGATTCGGAGCGCGACAACGAAGCGCTCGCACATGGCGCAATAGCCGTCTCGCTGAAAGTTAAAAACCCCGCTATCTTCGGTAAAAAAATAAGCGAGCTGGCAGCGCTGCTCGAACATAACGAGTTCGTGATTTCCAGAATATTATACGCCTCAAACAACCGCATGACGCTTGTAGATGCCGATACCGTGCTGAACGAAAACGATAAAATATTTGTAATCACCACCGAGCATGACGTCAATACCGTCAGGACGTTCATCGGCGAAGAAATCGATATGAACCGCAAACAGTGGGTAAGAGCTGAAAGTCAGTTTGTTAACCGACGCATAATCATCACTAAATCAGAGATTAACGGCAAACAACTCGGCGACCTGCAACTACGCAAACTCTACGGTATCACTATCACGCGCATCAATCGTGCCGGCGTTGACCTCGTGGCGGCGCACGGATTAGTGCTGCAACTCGGCGACCGCGTCAATGTAGTCGGCACAGAAACATCAATAGCCTCTGTTGAAGCCGTTTTGGGCAACTCCATGAAACGTCTCAATGAGCCTAACCTTATCCCCATCTTTCTCGGCATAGCACTCGGTATCCTGCTCGGAAGCATACCGTTTCAATTTCCGGGTATTCCGCAGCCCGTCAAACTCGGATTGGCAGGCGGGCCGCTCATAGTGGCAATACTCATCAGCCGCTTCGGATATAAGTGGAAATTAGTTACTTACACCACTCAAAGCGCTAATCTGATGCTCCGCGAAACAGGTATCACAATATTTCTTGCCTGCGTAGGGCTGGGCGCAGGAGGCGAGTTCGTCAAAACTATCGTCAACGAAGGCGGATACGCATGGATTGGTTACGGCTTTCTCATCACCATCATCCCGACAGTTATTATTGGCTTGATAGCAAGGAAGTTATGCCGTCTAAACTACTTTACCATTATGGGCTTAATAGCCGGTAGCACTACCGACCCGCCGGCCCTCGCCTACTCTAACGCCACAGCCGGAAACGACATGCCGTCAGTGAGTTACGCTACGGTTTATCCGCTGACGATGTTTCTGCGTGTGCTGACGGCGCAAATTCTTATTCTTTCAATGATTTCGTGCGCCAAATCCGCACCTGATAATATTCCCATTATAAACAAGGTTTTACATGATACTAACTCGCTGTTTTATACCGATTTCAGTAATTATCCTTCAAACAGAGCCGCTTTACCGATAGGCGTATTCGATTCCGGCACAGGGGGGCTGACGGTTCTCGAAAAAATCCTTGTTTGTGACGAATATAATAATGTAACGGGCGAGCCGAAGCCCGACGGCAAGCCTGATTTTGCTAATGAAAAGTTTAATTATCTGGGAGATATAGCCAACATGCCTTACGGTAACTATGCGGCGGAAAACAAATCCGACTATCTCCGCGAACTGGTTATTCGCGACGCGACGTTTCTGCTCAAAGAGCAACCGTCGAAAATCATCGTCATAGCCTGCAACACGGCGACGGCTTACGGATTGAACGACATAGCCTCGATGTTGAGCCAAAGCAAAAGCGGTATTAAGGTTATCGGCGTTATTAATGCAGGCGTCAAAGCCACGCTGATGCCTCTCGACCGCAACGCCGACTACGCTATCGGCATCATGGCAACGCCCGGAACTATTGCCTCCGGCGCTTACGAACGTACTGTTAATGAGATGAAAACAACATTTGGCTTCAACGGCGCCGTTAAGGTAGTCAACCAAGCGGGAAAAGGCTTTGCCGAAGCGGTGGACGGCGAAAAAGACTTCACCGACCCTTCGCAGACTACTGTCCGCAACTCATATCGAGGTCCCGTTTGCGGCAAAGGTTCCGGCGATATCAATCTTTCGCTTATGGATGTCTATAACTTCGACCGCTCCGACAACGCACTGCTGACGTCTTTTAAAGAAGATACCGTTATACAACTTAATTCCGCCGGTAATTATGCTCGTTTCCACCTCGTCTCGCTCCTTGAACAGCACCGGCAAACCGGCACTTCTACCCCACTCCAACGCATCATCCTCGGCTGCACGCATTATCCGTTCCTGCTCGACACTCTCAAAAAGGTTATAACGGAAGTGCGCAACTCTTTCGACAGTCCTTATAAGGCGCTGCTCGCCGATGATTTGGAGTTTATCGACCCCGCGCTTTTTACAGCCAAAGAATGCTATGAAACACTGTTTGACGCTCGCCAATTATCATCGTCCAACGAGATTGCTGATGTAAAGGCTTATTTTTCAACACCTTCATCTTCGTTGCCTTCTAACTGCCTCAATGCCGACGGCTCGTTAACATACGAGTTCAAATACGGACGAACACCCGGCAAAGAAGAAACAACAACTCTCTTCGTACCGTTTTCCGACCAAATCATCAGCCGCGACATCCTCGACCGCCTGCAGATGTTAGTTCCCAAGTCTTATGAGTTGATGGAGTAGTTTAGAATTATGAATTAAAAATTATGAATTATTATCCGCTTGGAGAAAGCAGAAAGCCGAAAGTACCACGTCATTACGAGGAACGAAGCAATCCAGTGTGCCTTTTCCTTCCAGATTACTTCCTGTATTCTGGATTGCTTCGGTGCGCCACGAGGCGTGCGTTAATATATAAGGGAACCTCTAAAAATTGATTTTTTCGAGGTTCCCATAAATTATTAAATGTCTATTTGTATGCAAGTTACAAACATCCAAATTATGTCGTTCGGGATGAAGTTTAGGCGGCGATGCGAAAGGCGAAGAGATTCACCCCATCGAAGCCCGCCGAAACGATTTCAGTGAGCTGCGGCAGTTAAGCCTCGTTACACTAAACAAAGACAGTGGCCAGCCCGTCGAAGCCGGTGAAGCCTGTCATCACGCAATATAGATACGGA
>JAITHS010000367.1 GCA_031279875.1 Tannerella sp. | reverse complement strand
GCGTTTGCAACGCGAAGGATTGGACGAAGCCGGCAAAGACCTGTTGTTGTCCATGCTGAAAACGCTGGAAGCCGCCGCCGTATGGCAAAGTCGCAACATTGCCCTGATCGAACAGCAGAGATCCGCGGCATCTCCCGAAGAACAGGGATATTATCAAACCCTGATAGAAACGCTGAATCGCGTGCCGGAAAACGAACCGCGCAACTTCCGCGAAGCCGTGCAGTCGCTCTGGTCGATGTATGCCTTTCAGCGTCTGATGGGCAACTGGTCGGGACTCGGACGCATTGATCAGATGTTGAACCCGTACCTGCAAAAGGATTTAAAGGAAAAAAGCATCACGATGAACGAAGCACGCGAACTTATCGCTCATTTCTGGATAAAAGGCACGGAATGGATAGGCGCAACAGATACGTTCAACGGAACCGGCGATGCCCAGTTCTATCAGAACATCATACTTGGCGGCATCGACAAAAACGGTAGAGAGGTAACCAACGACGTTACTTACCTTGTGCTTGACGTGATAGAAGAACTGCATATCAGCGATTATCCTGTTGCAGTACGCCTCAACGACCATACGCCCGAAAAATTGTTTCGCCGCATTGCCGAAGTACAGCGTTTCGGCGGTGGGATAGTGTCGGTCTATAACGAAGATGTGGTGATAGAAGGATTAGTGAATTTCGGCTATCCGCTCGAAGAAGCCCGTGAATTTACTAATGACGGATGTTGGGAATGTATCGTTCCGGGTAAAACAGCCTTCATTTATTGGCCATTCGACATGATGCCCTCGCTGTTTCGCACCCTGCATCCGGCTGGCGACCAACCGGTGGAATATGCCGATTTTGAATCCCTGTATAAGGTATTTCTGTCCGAGTTGGACAAGGAAGTAGCCGACATGCAAAAGGTCATTGACAACCGCTTTCTGGACATAAACAATCCCAGTCCGCTGGTATCCATGTTTGTGGACGGCTGTATCGAAAAAGGCCGCGCTTACAATAATCGGGGGCCGAAATATACGGTCAACGGCATCCATGCCGGAGGCGTTTCCGATACGGCAAACAGTCTTCTCGCGCTGAAAAAAATTGTGTTTGAGGACAAATATGTCGGACTGAACGATTTTGTCAATATCCTGCGGAAAGAATGGGACGGCCACGAAGGTCTGCGGCAATTAGTTAAAAACCGTATCACCTACTACGGCAACAACGAAAGGGAAAGCGACGGGATGATGTGCCGTGTTTTCGACGATTACACTGCCATCGTGGGTAAAGTAAAGGAACGTAACGGCGTATGGCGTCCATGCGGCATCAGTACTTTCGGACGTGAAATCGACTGGCGTATGAAACGAAAAGCCAGCCCGGAAGGAAGCAAATCCGGAGATATCCTTGCCACCAACTGTTCGCCTACGCCCGGCACCGACAAAAAAGGCCCCACTGCCGTGCTTAATTCCTATTGCATGATGGATTTTACCAAATGTCCCAACGGTGCGACCGTCGAACTGAAAGTACTGCCCGACTCTGTCAAGGGCGACAACGGATTGAAAGCACTGGTATCATTAGCAAAAGTATTCCGCAAGAAAAAAGGCTTTTACATGCATATAGACGTAGTGGATACCGCCACTTTGGTGGATGCGCAGATGCATCCCGAACGATATCCGAATTTGCCGATACGTGTGGCAGGATGGTCGGCACGTTTTACCACCCTCTGCAAGGAGTGGCAAGACATGATTATCCAGCGGACACAGCAATTGGCATGACGGTTGTATCGGGAAATGTTTTTGATATCCAACACTTTTGTACGCACGACGGGCCGGGAATACGTACAACAGTTTTCCTAAAAGGATGTCCTCTGTGCTGTGTCTGGTGTCATAATCCCGAATCGCAATCTGCGGAGCCGGAACTTTTTTTCCACCGGCAACGGTGCGCCGGATGCGGTGCGTGCGAAGACGCATGTCCGCATCGTCGCGCTCATGAAATCCTGATCGACGCGGCGCTGAGGAAAACGTACTGCCGTAATTGCCTGCGGTGCGCACAAGCATGCGTTTATGAAGCGATTGAGCGAGTCGGTAATACCGTGACGGTAAGCGAAGTGATGCAAGAAGTAATGAACGACGCCGAATATTACGTCCATTCTGGCGGCGGCATGACACTTTCGGGCGGCGAACCGCTGATGCAACCCGAATTTTCGCTGGCTTTGCTGAAAGCTGCCCAAAGTTGCCATATTCACACCGCCGTTGAAACATCCGGTTTCGGCAGGAAGGATGATTTGTTGCAATGGCTACCATATACCGACCTGTTTTTGTGGGATGTAAAAATGACGGACGAAGCGGATCACCGAAAATATACCGGTGCGTCGTTCGAACGGATATTAGATAACATGAGCTGCGTCACTGCTTTAGGCGCTTCCGTGTTTCTGCGGATTTTATTTATCCCGGACCTGCACGATTCCGCTGTCCAAGCGGCGGCTCTTTCCGATATTATTTCCTCGCAGAAACGTCTTTCCGGTTGGGAACTGATTCCCTATCACCGGTTTGGCGCGGCAAAAATGGAAAAACTCGGAATAAACCACCCTCCTCCGGTTTACCGTGAACCTGCGCCGGACGAAGTCCGAGTATTTGAACAGGAAATCCGCAAGAGACTTAATTAGGAAAGAGTAGAAGGAATGAAATGATTAAGCATACGAAAGTCGGCCATTGCTGCATACTTGCCGTCGGGCTTGCCATAATTGCAGTATGGATAGATGCTAATGCCGCCGCGCGGGAGAAACTTGCCGGTTACCTCAATGTACTTCGGGTTCATCAATGCTATCAAATCTTTCATTATCGTATTGACACAGTTTTCGTGAAAATCGCCGTGATTGCGGAAACCAAACAGATAGAGTTTCAGAGACTTGCTTTCAACTAACTTCTTGTCGGGAATGTATCCGATGTAAATTGTCGCGAAGTCGGGCTGTCCCGTTATTGGGCATAGCGAGGTGAACTCCGGACAGTTGAAACGCACGAAATAGTCGTTATCAGGATGGCGATTGTCGAATGTTTCGAGTAGCGACGGGTCATAATCACGAGGATAGACGGTTTTGACGTTGCCGAGATGGGTTAAATGTTTCATCTATGTAAAGTATATGCAAACATTATGCAAGGTATATGTAAACATTATGGAGAAACAAGCGAATAAGTTCCGGAGCCGAGAGTTATAATAACGTTGCTGTCGGATTCGGTAACGGAATGTACGCCTGGTGCATTGGCAAGCGGTTTGATACCGAAACGAGCGGGCAGTTTGACGGTTGCCGTAGTGTTGGCCGGGATAGTTATATTCCATGTCAGACGGTCGCCTGCGCGTTTCCAACTACTTTTGATAATGCCGTAGGGCGAGTTGTATGACGCTGAAACGGAACCGAGTTTTTCGGGGAAGACCGGTTGCATGAGTATTTTCTTAAAAGCTACGTCCGACGGGTCGTTTTTGATGCCTGCGAGGTCTTCGTAGAACCATATCAGCAGGTCTCCGAGCAGCATAACATGGTTGCCGGAGTTCATCGCAGGGTCGGCAGTATTACCGTTCCACAGTTCCCATATTGTTGTAGCATCATGGCGCACCATGTATCCCCATGACGGATATGTTTCGTTAGTGAGAATTTTGTATGCGAGTTCGAGGTTGCCGTTTTGTGTCAGTCCGCGCATAAGATGCTGAATACCAAGCACTCCTACGCTGACGTGTCCTTTACAGTCAACTTCGGTTTTTTCTACTATGTTGGCAAAAACTTTCTCTTCATATCCTTCGGGAACGAGACCGAGTTGAAGAGATAACATATTGGCTGTTACGGTGTTATTGTCATAGCGGGCAGTTTTGGTATCGAAATATTTTTTGTTGTAAGCCTCTTTTATTTTGGCGGCAAGGGCGGCATATTCGTTGGCGTCGGCGGGGGCGTTGTTGATGACGGCAAACTGCTGCATCAGTCCGAGAATGCTGTAAAAAACGGTAGTGCTAAGCACCTGGTCTCTCGTTTTGCGAGCCGGGTCTTTGGAATGGATAAGTTCGGGCGATTCCGGCGGCATGCACCAATCGCCGTACTGGTCTTTTTGCAGGATATAATCTTTCATTTGCGTTTTGATCTGATGTGCAACCCATTTTTTCATCGACGGGTATCTTTGGCGGATTGACGATATGTCGCCAAACTGTTTATAAAGCATATCGGCGATATAAAAATAGGCTGACGGCCATGTTACGTCGTCGTTGAAGATAGTCCAGTATCGTGGCGATACGACTGATATGCTACCGGCTTCGTTTTGAGATTCTTCGATGTCTAATAGCCATTTGTTATATAAAAGAGCGTTGTTGAAAACGAAACTTTCGCCGTGCGCGCCTGTTGCGCGGTCGCCGAGCCAGCCGAGCCGTTCGTCGCGTTGCGGACAGTCGGTAGGCATACCGCGATAATTGCCGCGAATACCCCAATATGCGTTGGAATATATCTTGTTAATCAGTTCGTTAGACGTTTCAAACGAGCCGATAGTTGCCATTTCGTCATATACTACTTTGCCGGTAAAATCGGCGGGGGCGGGGGCGTAGTCGAGACCGGAAATTTCGACAAACCGGAAACCGTGATAGGTAAAGAGCGGTTCCCACTCAAAAGCGCCGTCACGGGCAGGCGTATAAATATCCGTAACCTGCGCGCCGCGCATATTGGCAAGATACAACTGCTTGCCGTCGGGCTGCAATATCTCTGCAAAACGCATCTTTATCGGAGTGCCTTTTTTGCCTTTGAGTTTGATATTGAGGATGCCGACCATGTTTTGCCCCATATCGACGATGTATTTACCCGCATCTGTCGCTTTTACGGTGATGGCTTTTATTTCTTCCTTTACTTTGAGGCTTGGCGAGCGCTGGGTTACCAATTTGCCTTTGGGGGCGTCCATGAGGTCGGCTTTTTGCCATCGGGAAGCGTCATAACCGGCGGCAGTCCATTTACCGAGTTCGAGATTGGCGTCGTATAACTCGCCGTCAAATTCATTATTTGCTGTTATAGGGCCTTTGTTAGTAGCGTTCCAAGTATCGTCGGTAACAATTTCGTCTTTCTTGCCGTTACCGTATTCCACGACGAGGCGAGCTAAAAGACGCGGTACTCCGAAGCCGAACATTCCTTTTTGGCGCATGGTGAGAAAACGACCGTTTCCGAGCGCTACGCCGATAGCGTTATCGCCTTTGCGCAGCAGTTTGGTAACGTCGTAAGTGAGATACGACACAGAGGCGTCATACCACGTAGGCAGTGGCCCAAAAACATCGTCCGACACAGCCTTTCCGTTGATATAACACACCGACGAGCCGACGCCCGACACATACAGCATGGCGCGGACGGGCTTGGCGGAAGCAACAAACTCTTTCCTCAAATAGCGGGCGGCAAGGATAGTACGGTTGTCGATAATTTTGAGGTCGGCGGTGTCGTTGACGCCTATCCAGCGGGCTTTGGCGTCCCAACCATCGGGAGCAGCCATCGACCAGCGCTGTACGGCACTGCGATACTGAGTGCCTTTGTTTGTCCAAACCGTTACCGCCCAGAAATATTCTTTGTCGGGTTCAAGCGGTTTGCCCTTATAATCAATTAATAACGACCGGTCGGATTCTATTTTGCCGGATTTCCATATTGAGGCGGCGCCATCGTTAAGTTCCTTTTCCGACACGGCGACTTCGATTTGATACGCCGTTTGAACAACGTCAAAGGCTTTGTCGGAGATTTTCCATGAGAAACGCGGGTTGAGAACGCTGATACCGTCAGGGTTTGAGCGCATTTCCAAAACGGGTTCAACTATCGACAAACCGGCAGGTTTTTGGGCATAAGTGCCATTCAAAAACATCAACATAAGAGAAGATGTAAGTAATAATCTTGTAATCATGCAATTAGAGTATTGATAATTAATAATGTTGAAAAATAAAATGCAAAAGTACAATATTTTTTCAATAATATTTTTATTTCTCGAAAAAAAATCGTACCTTTGCGGCGCAAAAAATTTTGCAGAGATAGATAACATATTGTTTAACTTATTAATTAACAGAGTATTAACATTTAAAATGGAAAATTCAAGAAACATTGTTCCCAATGATGATTTCAATTGGGAATCTTTTGAAAAAGGCGAGGACGCAGGCGCAACAAGAAGCGTTGAAGAACTCGAACAAACTTATGACAAGACTTTAAATATCGTAAAAGAAAAAGAAGTCGTATTGGGAACCGTAACCGCTATGAACAAGCGAGAAGTCGTTGTGAATATCGGTTTCAAGTCGGATGGAGTAGTGCCGATGGCGGAATTTCGTTACAATCCCGATATAAAAGTGGGCGACAAAGTAGAAGTATTTATTGAAAATCAGGAAGATCGTAAAGGTCAACTTATTTTGTCGCACAAAAAAGCCCGCGCAGCACGTTCATGGGATCGCGTGAATGAGGCTCTTGACACAGACGAAATCATCAAAGGCTTCGTTAAATGTCGTACCAAAGGCGGCATGATAGTTGACGTATTCGGCATTGAGGCATTCCTGCCCGGATCGCAGATTGACGTCAAGCCTATTCGCGATTATGACGTCTTTGTAGGCCACACTATGGAGTTCAAAATTGTTAAAATCAATCAGGACTTTAAAAATGTTGTCGTATCACACAAGGCTCTTATTGAAGCCGAACTCGAACAGCAGAAGAAAGAAATTATGTCCCGCCTCGAAAAAGGTCAGGTGGTTGAAGGTACGGTTAAAAACATCACTTCATACGGAGTATTTGTTGACCTCGGCGGCGTTGACGGTCTTATACATATTACCGACCTTTCATGGGGCCGCGTGGCTCGTCCGGAAGAAATCGTAGAACTTGACAAAAAAATCAATGTCGTAATTATAGATTTTGACGATGAAAAGAAACGTATCGCATTAGGTCTCAAACAATTAACGCCGCATCCGTGGCAGGCTCTTGACGCCAACCTGAAAATAGGCGACAAAGTTACCGGCAAAGTAGTAGTGATGGCTGATTACGGCGCATTCGTAGAGATTGCTCCGGGTGTAGAAGGCTTGATACACGTTTCTGAAATGAGTTGGACACAGCATCTGCGTAGCGCTCAGGACTTTATGAAAGTAGGCGATGAAGTAGATGCCGTAATATTGACCCTTGACCGTGCAGAGAAAAAAATGTCTCTGGGTGTCAAGCAATTACGCCCTGACCCGTGGGAAACTATCGAAGCCCGCTTCCCGTTAGGCTCAAAACACAAAGCCAAAGTTTGTAACTTCACCAACTTCGGCGTATTTGTTGAAATAGAAGAAGGCGTTGACGGACTGATACATATCTCCGACCTGTCATGGACGAAGAAAATCAAACATCCGAGCGAATTTACTGCTATCGGCGCTCAAATCGAAGTTGTAGTGTTGGATATCGACAAGGAAAACCGCCGTTTAAGCCTCGGCCACAAGCAGTTGGAAGAAAACCCGTGGGATGTCTATGAAACGCTCTTCTCCGTCGGCTCAATTCAGGAAGGCAAAATCATCGACCTCATGGATAAAGGCGCAGTAATCGCACTTTCGTATGGCGTAGAGGGATTTGCTACCCCGAAACATCTTGTCAAAGCAGACGGCTCACAGCCAAAACTTGGCGATAAGATGGAGTTTAAAGTCATCGAATTTAACAGGGAAGCACGTCGTATCATCCTGTCTCACAGCCGTATATACGAAGACGAACAAAAAACAGCCGAAGATCCGACTGCCGCAACAACTAACAAACCCGCACCAAAAAGCGTCGCAAAGAAAGAAATATCTTCTCCGAAAGAAAAAACTACTCTCGGAGATATCGAAGAACTTGCCGCACTGAGAGATAAGATGGAAGAAGACGCTGCTAAATAAAGCGCTATTTCATAATATTGATTTTTTTTAATTGTTTACGCTGTGTCTTTTCTATAGGACACAGCGTTTTTTTTGAAAATAACAATATCTGTGCGTACCTGCCCAAAAACAAACCGTTTACCGCTGTGAGGGCAACTTCAAAACCTTGTATAAAGATACCTTTTAATACTCTTCTTGGGTGTTTTTTCAAACTCGGTGGGATACAATTCTATGCGCGAAATCTGTTCGTAGGGGGCTAATAGGCGGTTAACTTCTTTGCAGTTCTGTTCCATCAAAAGATACAACTCTTCGTGTCGAATACCCATGCTGTCAACCTGCTCATAATCAGGATATACTAACGCCACTATTTTACCGTTATGCTCTATCACAAGGCTTTCATGGACAAAAGGCATGTTGTTGAGTTTAGATTCTAATTCTTCGGGATAGATATTTTGCCCGTTGGAAGACAGAATCATCGTCTTGTTACGACCGCGTATATAGATACGTTTCTCGCTGTCGATAGTACCGAGGTCGCCGGTTTTAAGCCAGCCATCTTCTGTAAAAGACTGACGTGTAGATTCTTCGTTTTTGTAATAGCCAAGCATGACATTTTCGCCGCGCACTTGTATTTCGCCTGCAACTTCATAGGGGTTTTCGGATTCTATGCGTACATCCATGATGTCTTTGAGGATATGACCGCACGATTGCGGCTCAAAAACGGTATGATTGGAATAACTTATCAGCGGTGCGCACTCCGTCATACCGTAGCCAATAGTTACGGGAAATTTGATTTTGCAGAGAAAATCGGTTACTTCCTGATTCATTGGCGCTCCGCCGACTATCACTTCGCAAAATCTGCCTCCAAGCGCATCCGTCAGTTTCTTGCAGATAAAAGAGTAAATACGGTTGTCAAGATACGGCACAGTAAGCGCAAGTTTCATCGCACGTTTGTTGAGCTGCGGCAAAATCATCTTCTTATAGACCTTTTCGAGTATCAGAGGCACAGTAATGATGAGGTTAGGCTTAACGTCGGCAAAAGCCTGCAAAAGGATTTTCGGTGTCGGCATTTTGCCCAAAATATACACATGCGCTCCCGTCGCCATCGGCACCAAGAGGTTAAAAGCGCAACTGTAAGCATGAGCGAGAGGCAAAAAACATAGTTCCGTGTCGCCTCTGAACATCAGATTGAGCGTTTGGGCATACGTTACATTACCCGCCAGATTGTTTGCCGTCAACATCACTCCTTTGGAACAACCTGTCGTACCGGATGTATAATTTATTTCAATCAGCGTATCATTCGGAATATCAGGATATTTGATGTCTTTTTTACCAAACCCGTCAGGATAAAGTTCTATGTAGCGCTTGTTTATAATGGCTTGATAATCATCGTATTTATACCTTTCAGTAGAGTAAAGACACGAAAAATCTTTCAATGACAGCACAGCCGACACACTGCTCAAAGAATCTATGTCAATGGTTTC
>JAITHS010000408.1 GCA_031279875.1 Tannerella sp. | reverse complement strand
AGTGGGTAGTGGGTAGTGGGTAGTGGGTAGTGGTACCACGCAGTCCCGCAGGGACGACACTTTATTAACCGGTGACTTTAGTCTCCGGAGAGAGGAGGCATATCAACAATAGTCCCGCATGGGACGACACTTGTTTACGCCGCATACAAGGGTTGCTGCCAAAAACCGCTTGCAGGGTTCTAAAACCACTGCAAGGGTTTGCAGAAAGCGGAAAGAAGAAAGTACCACGTCAACTCTCAACTCTCAACTCTCAACTAATTGTCGGGCGACATCACAACCTCTATCTTGTTACCTTGATCGAGGAATTTGCGGGCAAAAGTACGAATATCGTTAGGCGTAATAGACTGTATTGTAGCGTTGAAATCGGTATGGGGGTCGTAGGCGCGATAATAATAAGTATCGATTATTTGCAACCAGTAACCGTTGTCCTGCATTATTTCTTCGCGTCCTTTTAGGATACTTCTAACGCTCTTTTGAAGCAAATCGGCGTCGGGGCCTTTAGCGGCGATATTTTCGAGTTCCGTTTTGACGATATTGATAATCGTCTTACTTTTAGCCGGATCGGTATCGAAGAAAATCTGTATTGTAGTACGTCCGAGCGGGAAGTCATATAGTGCAACGCTCGACTGAACGCCGTAGGAAGCGCTTTCGTCCTCGCGTACTTTAATCATATACGTCAGGTCGAGGATATTGCTAAGTAACTGAGCAGTAACGTTTTCGCGCAGGTTATATGACATAATGCCGGAATAAAGCAAGCCGACGGTAGTTTTAGGCGTTTCGAGTTTACGGCTAAAATGATTATCAACAACACCTTTGTGAAACGGCGTTACCTTGCTTTCATCGCCTTTTTCAATCCTTTTGAGCGACGGCAAAGCGCCGAGATACTGTTCGATAAGCGGGCGGATAGAATCCGTTTCGATATTGCCTACAAAGGTAAAGAGGAAGTCGGAAGCATCGGCATACCGCTCGCGATATATTTCCAGCGTGCGATGATAATCAACCTTATCGAAATCGGACGCTTTCATGCGGGCGTTACGCGGATTACCGTCGTAAAGAGCGTTTGTCAAACTATCGCCGAATATTATCATCGGATTGAGAATTTGGTTTTGCAATTGCGACTTGATACGCTCCTGCCATGCGTTATAAGCCTCATCGTCGGCTCTTACTGCGGTAAATTGCAGATAGATAAGTTCAAAAAACGTTTTCAGGTCGCTTGGGGACGCCGAACCGTTAAGATTTTCGTTGCTTTCGCCTATGCCGGCGCTCAATTTGATATTCGTACCGGCGAGCCGTTTGCGCAGTTCCGTAGCGCTGAACTCACCCAAACCTCCCGCCAGAATAGATTGATTAACAACCTTTTTGTTGTAAATATCTTTCTCTTCGGGATATAATGTCAAGCCTCCCGGACTTGTAGCCGTCATCATTATCTGGTCTTCTTTGAAATTAGTTTTTTTGATCGCAACGCGAACGCCGTTATTAAGAGTATAAAGCGTAACTCCGCCAAATAGAGTGTCGGTGCGCTCATCAACAATTTTTCCGGGCGTCGGCGGTGTAGCAATCAGTTGACGGTCAATGTTTTCGTCTTCTTTTGCTGCCACGCTTGCCAAACTTGCTTCCGAAAACAGTTCAAGCAACTTCCGTTCGGTGGGATATTCCGCGCCGTCCTTATCGGGTCCTGTGAGGCTAATAACAATGTTATTCAATTTTTCGCTCTCTTTAAACAAATGTTTAGCAAAAAGATTGATAGCTTCAAGCGGGATATTGGACGCAAGATTTCGTATTATATTGTATTCCATCTCAATACCCGGTATGGCATCGCCTTCGGTAAAATGAGTAATATATTCTTCCGCAAAGTCGCTGTTTTCGATATTATTACGCTCTTTATACGTTGATTCATAATGCTTTAATATGTTATTACGTGCGCGTTCATACTCGGCTTCGGTAAAGCCGAATCTTTTTACTCTTTCCGTTTCGGCGACGAGAGCTTTAACGGCGGCATCCGATTTTCCTTCTTTGATTATTGCCTGCGCCGTCCATGCGTCTTTTGTGCGGGCTATGAAATAAGCGGCATCGCCTGCCGAAGCTGCGGCAAACGGTGCGTCGGGCTTCTGCAATATATCGCCGAAACGCTCGTTCATTATCATCGATATCACGGTACGGTTGTATCTCCGAAGCAAATCTATCAGCGTTCCTTTGAGAGCAAGAGGCGTTGTTTCGTGCTTGTAATAAAGGCTTACGGTGGTGTTGGTCATCTCTTTATCTTTGGCAATTGAGATGAGTGGTATATCGTTATCCGGCACAGAGTAGAGAGTTTTTTCGGACGGCTCTGTCGGCTTCGGAATATCTGAAAATAACTCTTTTACTTTCTTTTCTATCATCGCGGCATCAATATCGCCGACAATTATTATAGCCTGTAAATCAGGACGATACCATTTACGGTAATAATCAACCAACTCATTACGGGCAAAGTTATTGATTATAGCGGTATCTCCAATCGGCAATCGGTAGCCGTACTTGCTGTTTGGGTACATTTTAGGTAGTTGCTGCTTAAAAAGACGCATCTGCGCACCGGTACTTGTACGCCACTCTTCGCGAATAACGCCACGTTCTTTCTCTATATCTTCATCCCTGATCAGCAGGCACGAAGACCAGTCATAGAGTATCGTCAGGCACGAATCGATAATACCTTTTTCGTTAACGGGAACGTTCATAAGCGAATAAACGGTCTCTTCAAAACTTGTGTAAGCGTTGAGATTTTTGCCGAAAGTCATTCCTTTGCTTTCGCAGTAATCTTTGATACCGTTATTTGTAGGGAAATGTTTCGAGCCGTGAAAGGCTATATGTTCGAGGAAATGCGCCAGTCCGCGCTGGTTTTCTTCTTCTTGCATTGAGCCGGTGTTCTGGACTATGTAGAACTCGGCGCGTTGTTTGGGCTTTTCGTTATGACGAATATAGTATGTCAAACCGTTGTCGAGTATGCCGTAGTGAACTGCCGAGTCTATGTTGAGTTTTCTCGACGCCATTTCGGTCATTTTGTCTTCGTCTTCTTTTGAAATCTGTGCGCTTACACTGATTGAAAGTGCTGATAAGCAGGTCATTACTCCTGCAACAAACAATGTTGAAAATTTTCTGTTCATAATGTTTTTACTTTATTGCGACTGCAAAGATACAATTTTAATTTTTAATTCTTTCTCACCCGCATTTAAAACCACCTAAACCACGTTGTTTTAACGTTATAACATCATTTAACGGCAAATT
>JAITHS010000406.1 GCA_031279875.1 Tannerella sp. | reverse complement strand
TGCGGGACTATTGTTGATATGCCTCCTCTCTCCGGAGACTAAAGTCACCGGTTAATAAAGTGTCGTCCCTGCGGGACTGCGTGGTACCACTACCCACTACCCACTACCCACTACCCACTACCCACTACCCACTACCCACTACCCACTACCCATTCCCAATGACGGACGTAAGCTCCAAACCGCTTGCAGAACTCTCAACTCTCAACTCTCAACTCTCAACTCTCAACTCTCATGTTATGATAATTTTAAATTTTGTTTCCGATTTCATTTCATTACTATCGAATGCGAGGAAATAAACGCCTGCCGGAACGGTTGCCGGAATGCGGATGCGCTGACCGGAACGAATGTAACGGCGGACGGTTTGACCGGCTGTGTTAAGGATTTTGACAGTCAGGCGGTCATACGAGCGGTTGAGGTCGGCGCAGATCATAGAACCTTGCCGAACGGGATTGGGATATATGTAGATGTTGTCGGAAACTGTGGCGTTGCGAACGTTTGAATATGTAACTGTAAAACGATAGATTTTCTCCGTACCGTCTTCGGATACTACTTTGAGAGAGATGGTTTCGCCCACCGTGCATGGTTTGTTTTTGATTGTTCCGGTAACGACGGCCGACGTGCTTGACGGTGTGCCGGATAGTGAGAGGGAGCATATTTGCGAGGTTACAAGTATCTTATAAGTTGTAACTTGCGGGTCAAAAGCAGGTTCGAGCATACCACCGGAAAGAGTAATGCCTGTAAGTGTAACATTTTCGCTGTAAATTGGGAAAGTCTGGATATTCCCGTTGCAGTCCATCGACCTCAAAGTGAGGGCGTCGCCGCGTTTGGTAAGTATCATCACCCTGCCGTTGGCTTCTGTCGGACCTCCACCTACAGCCTGCGGGAACGGATTGAGAGCGACGTTTTTGACTTTAAAACTGAAACTGTGCAGATGACCGGTAATATCAACGTCGAAAGGTGTTGAACGAAATATCGGGTCCCAGAGGTCTTTACAGGGGAAAAAGCCGGGGTCGAAATTGTTACTATATCCGTAGAGTGGGATGTGATGAATAAGCACTTTGCGGTAGGCGGAAGTGAAAGCGGTACTTGTTATTTCGTGCTGCAGCCATTCGGTTTCACGCTGCCTGAAACCGTCGAAATCAACAAGACCGAAATATTCGGCACTACTATCGTTCTTGTCTTCACCGTTATCAAGAAAAACAAATCGAGTATCGCCGAATGTAAAAGCGAAATATGTCTCATCTTCCGGCAGGTCGAAAAAGGCCGGCAGTTGCATGGCATACGCACCGCGAATCTCGTGGTTGCCACGAAGGTAAATAACTGGTTTGTTAGAGGCGTCGGCACGATTGTTGTAACGTGCGATGAGTGTTAAAACCTGATTGTCGGTAGCGGGGTCTTCAAAAATATCTCCATTAAAAACGGCGAAGTCGAAATTGAAGCCTTTTTCGCCTACCCTGTCCATTAGTTTGTCATAGAGCGACACGTTATTGTGCAGGTCGGTAAATATCAGACATGTGAAGTCTTTCGGGGCATCTCCGAAAGTAGTAAAGGAATAGAACGGCGAGTGTTCGGTTGGTCCGAGTTCTTTTGAATAAGCTTGATATTTAATGACTTTACGGGAGCAAATGCGATAATAATACTTCGTTTCGGCGACAAGACCTGTAAGTCGCACTTTGTGTCGGGTAATATTTGCCGACACGATGCCATGTTCTACCGCACGGGCTGTTTGGAGGTCGCTTTCGTTGGTTGAGACGCCGTATTCGACCCAACTATAAGACGGGTCAGCGGTATGCCACATGACGGTCATTCCGTCTTGTGCGGGGTTTTGGAGGTACGGTGGCAAGTTGAGGGCTATGTCCTGTACTGTCATCTCACGGGCGGCTGTCGGCAGGACGCTCATCGTAAGCAATCCTGCACCGGTTTTCATAAAATTACGTCTTGAAATCATATAAATCATCTTCCTGAAACAAATACTTCTGCGAGAGATACGTTGCCGTTGCTGCGGGTGTTAGGCAAGATAAGTTTGAGGTATCGGGCTACAACGGGCGTCGGTGGATTGATGATACGCTGGTTTTTTTCCGGCGTATCAAAATTGCTGTCTGACGGATATTCTACTCTGCCTACTTCCTGCCAGTTGCTGTTGGCGACACCGGAATAAAAATAGTTTTTGAATATTGAATGGTTGGAGAAGGAAACAGAGACCGGTCCGAGCCATTTAAAATCGGCTTCGGTAAGTAGCAACGGGTCGATATTAGGCACATAAGCAATGACTAATTGGGTATTGTTATTGTTGAGGCGCCGGTAGAGGTCAACCTGTTCGATGGCAATATCTTCCCCGAAATCGATGATGATAGTAAACGGCGGCGGGTCCCGGGTGATAGTCGGGTCTAACGGATGCGTACCGACTGCATAGTTAGCATAGCTGGAATGCCAGAAAGACGTAAAATCGCCGTCGATGATAAAATGCGGCATGTTAGCCGTACCTGTCAGCGAGGGCATTCCGTGCCATGAGTTGCAGTATTTGATGCTCCATTTTGAGCGTGGCACCTGATAGAGCGGGCGGACGGATTCCCATGTTACGGCGAAAGTATCAAGAGCGTCGGCTTCGGGCAGAAAGAATGAACGTACATCGAAGCGATTGCTTGTTTGACCGACGCACTGGGTAGTCATCTGTGCCGACGGCACGCTGATAACCGTTTCCTGTTGTGCAGTATTTGTATAACGCACTTCGCTGCGAACCAGATTACTTGTCGGCGGATACCACGTGATAGCACCGTTGTTGTCGGAAACACTGAACGATTTTATAGAGCGGTTTACCAGCGACTGTATGAACATCTCGCCGTAGGAATTGGCAAAACCGGTCTCCCACAGCGAATGATTACCGAACTCGTCTGTCGTTCTAATTTTAAACGTATATGATTTTTCTTCCTTGCACGGCACTTCAATCAGCATACTGTCATAGCCCGACGACATGGTAACGGGAACTATGAGTTGTTCGTCGTCCCAGTAAAGTTCAACGGCTTTAAGGTTGGTAGCGTTCAGGGTGCGAAACTTGAAGAATACGCGGTTATGACCAGCATAAAATTTCATTGAATCAAGTCTTGGAGCGTAAACTATTTCGCCGCCGTCAGTAAATTTTTTATGCACATCCATCATATTCTCGCATGAGGCTAATGATAGGATTATTAAAGATATGATAAACAGTTTTTTCATAATTTATATATTTGAAAATTATTGGTTTGAAATGACTAATCGGCATATTCTCCGTAGAAAACAAATTCGGCCGGATGAACGTAAGGTCTGTTTTCCCATGAGGTAAGAAAGCGGAAACGGATATACCGGTAAGTGTTTTCAGTCTGCGGAAAAGATGACTCAAAACCGTTTATTGCATACTGTCTGTCTTCATCCGTAATGAGGTCGTATTCGGAATTTGTACCGGACGGTTTTTCTTGTGTAAAATCTATCAGTTGTGTCCATTCATCCCAGTTACCTGTTGCGGGAGGCTCTCTGCGACCATAGACAACATAATGTCTCGGATTTCCCCATGCAAAGTAATGTGCATCGGCGTTATCGCCACTATGACGATGAAATAGAACTAATCTGCTCAATCGCACCTGTTTGCCGAGGTCGAGCGTTATAGAAACGGGCAAAGAACCCGAATAACTATGTCCGTAAGTCTCTACATCGCCGTCAAACATATACTCGTCGCGTCCTTCCCAGTTGGTAAATGTAACATCTCCTTGCAGATAGATGTTGTTGATTTTGAAGATAGAAAACAGTTGGCGGTCTAACATCTTTTCCTCACGCGGGATAATCGTTCCGTCTGCGGGTAAGATAACGTCGGAAACGTTATCCCAGTTGTCGCGAAATATGAGTCCGAACTTTTGCGGTTTAGGCTCATAACCGCGAATAGTAAAATTGGCGGAATCGACCGACGAAGTTACTATTCGAGCGGTTTGCAACTCGCCTTTCGTATTTTCTGCCAGCATTTCGACGGTCAGCATCACTTTGGCGCTGTTACGCCAAGCGAAGTATGCACCGCCGAAATCACTGGTGATAAAAGCCGTCTTAACAGCTTTGCTGATAGGCGATTCGAGCGGCGTAAATGTTACTTTCACGGGGTCTGACAGTTGTTTAGAACGGCTTATGGTATAAAGTAGTACTTCGTGGGGATTGAGGTCGTTATAGCCTTCAACTGTCAGGGTGTTGCCGTAGAACGATGTTATGGCTTCTCTCTGTTTGCCGTTAGTGATAGTATAAACAGCCTTGACCGACAGCACGTCATTGTCTTTGGGTATGACAAAAGATATCGTTGCACCGCCGGGTATAGGCTCTGCCGAAACGTTTGTTACCGGCATCGGCTTGCCTTTGGAGGCATTTATCGGCTCTAACTGCTTCTCGTTACAGGAAGCAAGCGCGATGCCGATGATAAGCATTTGAATATTAATTATGTGTTTCATATTTGTTTGTTTTGTATTGAAAATGTTCGCATAACCACTAATCACCATCCCGGATTCTGAACTAATTGCGGGTTGTTGATTAGGTCTGTTTCGGGAATAGGGGCGAAATAATCGCGCATGGTAAAGCGCATCGGATAGATGGTCGTAACGGAGTAATACGCCTGTGGACTGACGTCTTCAACCGTTACATTCCAGCCTTGAATATTCCGGTTAAGTTCTCGGTGGGCTGTTTTCCAACGTTTTTGGTCCCAGTAGTCCTGACCTTCTAATGCAAGTTCAATCTTCCTTTCACGGCGTATGATGTCTCGCATACCTCCTTTGGTAGCAGGTTTATTTTTCTTTGACGCAATAGCGTGTTCTTGCCAGCTGTCGATAACGCCCTGCAGACCGGCGCGCATACGAACGAGGTCAATATAAATGTAAACGTCAGGATCAGTCGGTGTATTATCGTCGCCTGCCGTCGCCTCGTTAATCGCTTCCGATGTAAGCAGCAGAAGGTCTCCGAAGCGTATATCGGGATAGGGGAAGCTCATATAAGTCAGTTCATTAGCGTCGCGCCAGCGGGTGTTGAGGGCTACAAGTTTTTTAGCCCAGTAGCCGGTAGCGCAGTACTCGGTGTTGGAAACGCGGTTTGAGAACTCCGAGTAACGGGCTTTCGGAAACATACACTCGGCATCGTCGTTCGGCTCGTTGTTATACTGATTGCCGTACCATTTACCTCTGTCAAAACCGAGAGCGGCATAGAAGCGCAGTTCGCGGTCGAAATTTGCCGCAGAGGTAACTTCATCAGGCTGTATGAGATAGCGATGTCGATAGTCGCCGGTGCGCAAGGTCTCGAAGCGAGTGTTGTATCTGTCGTCTTCAGCCCAGTCTTCGTCTTCTTCAATCGGCACGCCGTTACCGGAATAAAACCAGTCTGCAACATGCAACGGCACACTCAAACGGCTGGTTGCGTTAGCAGCAGAACCGGCTTCAAAACGCGGCAAACAGTGTCTCTGAACGTTAGAGCCGCAAGGATATGACGTATTGCCGTATATCAGTTCGACGTTCATATTGATTTGCTCACTTACTGCGCTGCGTAAAGTATTTATTAGCCGCGTAGTATCCGACATCGGCTTACTCAGCAGCAGGTCTGTTGTCTGATATAGCCTTATACCGTTAGTAAGACACACTTCGACGGCTTTTTTGCACGCTTCTGCGGCTTTAATCCAGCGTGTAGGGTCTTTTGTTTGGTTGAAAAACGATTCTCCGTTATGGTTTTTAAACGAGGCATAATCGGTGTTTCCGTTATAGAGGTCGCTTGCCCAGTATGTAAGTACTCTGGCTTTGAGAGCGTAAGGTACGGCTTGGGTAAAGCGTCCCAGTTCGGTCGTTCGGTTAGTAATACGGTCGGGTAGGGCATTGCTGTCAATAATTTCGTCGAGTAGTTCGAGAATATACTCAAAGCAGTCGTCAATTTTGTCTCGATATACCCTGATACCCTGCGTAGAGGTATTGACGGGCGCACTTTCGCGAATGATACACATCGGTCCGTAATATGTAATGAGGTAGAAATGCATCCATGCCTTGATAAGCTTAACCTCGTCTATCATGCGCGCCATCTCATTGCTTTTCAGGTCTTTAACGCGATGAATATTATCAAGAAAAGTATTACACTCTCTTATACCGGCGTATAGAGATATTATACTACCGCCGGTACTGCCCCAGTAGTTGATAACAGGTGATGTAGGATTGTCTTCGCCGAGCGCCACACGCATACCCATTGAGGTACGAAAATTGGGGTTCTGCGCCATCTCCATACTTCCGAGAAAAGCGGGGTTCTGATCCCATCCTGCCGCTTTAGGCATTCCCCAGTAGCATGTAGCGAGGTATTGCTCGGCAGTATAACGGTCGGCAAAAGCATCGTCAAGCGTCGGTATCTGGTCGGGTACAACGTCAAGATAGTCGCACGAAAACAAAAACAGAAACGAAAAGAGAAACGAGATATTATTATTTTTCATAATTCTATACAATTAAAAATTAACATTTAATCCTAAATTAAAAACTCTCTGTAATGGATAACCCAGACCGTTACCTGCCATTTCAGGATCCCACAGTTTGAACGGGCTGATACAAAACAGGTTAGTGCCGCTCAAATATATTCTCAAATTGTTCATATAGACTTTCTTAACAAGATTAAGCGGCAGGGCATAGCCTATTTCAAACGATTTCATGCGAATGAAAGAGGCATCCTGCATAAACCATGTGCTTCTATAGTTGTTGTTTGTAACCGAATATGTAGCGAGACGCGGCCAGAAGGCATACGAGTTACGGTTGCTTTCAGTCCAGTAGTCTTTGGCGATAGCCTGTATTACGGCATTTTGACCTACTAAGCCGTCGTTGGAATCGCCGTCAAGGAATGGTACAATATTGCTGTTACCGCTGGTCGTGAGCCAGAACGACTGCCTGCCGGAGCCTTGAAAGAAGAACGAGCAGTCTAACCCTTTGAAGCCGGTAGTCAAGCCGAAGCCGTAGTTGATTTCCGGCACTGTTGGGAAGCCTATCGGCACCTGATCAATAGCTGATATGGTACCGTCGCCGTTAATATCACGATATTTGATGTCGCCACCCATAACTCGTCCGAACTGTGTAGGCGAGTTTGTTACTTCATATTCATCTACAAAGAGGCGCTCGGCGATATATCCCCACTGTTGATTGATGTTGTAGCCCACGCGCGAGCGCCACGGTGTTTGCGAATAGTCGGGTTCTTCCCATTCCAGCACTTTGCTTGTTGCATACGTGAATGTACCGCGACCAGTCATGTAGAAATCAGGACTGAAATGTTTTTCGTAGTTGAGTTCCACATCAACGCCGCTACCGCTACCGACGCCAAGATTAGCCTTGATAGAGGGAAGAATACCCATCGTTTGGGGTATGACACGTGTCAGCAGTATGTTCTCGCGTCTCTCGTGGAAAATGTCGATATTTGCAGAGAAACCGCCTTTAATGGCTACTTCAAGACCTACATTAGTTTTGTATGCCGTTTCCCATCCTATCCTGTCGTTGGCATAACGCGAAACGGATATTCCGGGAGGACTGTAATTAAGCATCGGTCCCCAACCCACAGGTTTGGAAGCGTTCATGTCTATCTGCGACAGATAGTAGAAACGGTCGTTGTTGCTGCCTATGGCGTCGTTGCCTACCATGCCGTATGTGGCTTTAATTTTGAACTGGGATATGATATTTTTTAGCGGCTCGAAGAATATCTCGTTGGAAAGCATCCATGCGGCGCCTACCGACGGGAAGAAGCCCCAGCGGTGGGATTCGGCAAAACGCTCGGAGCCGTTGTATCCGAAGTTGAACTCTCCGAAATAACGACTGTCATAGTTGTAAGCCATACGTCCCGACAAGCCCAGATTGCGGTTGGGAAGCGATAGTTGCAGATTGTCGGCAACACCAGATTTCTCCTGACGCATTATGTAAACAAGCATTCCGTTGAGGTTGTGTTTCTCGTTGATTATCTTGCTATAATCAAGCGCCGATTCAAGATAAAACACGGTGTTGATATTGCGCTGGCCGGGCGAATAGTTCAGAAATGTGTTGCCGACGGCAGGATTGAGACATTTCAGTGTATAGTCGCGAGTGTTAAGGTCGTATGTATCAATACTGTAGTAAAAAGGCTTGTATGAACGATAGACGGTAAATTCCGAAAAACGGTTCATATTAATCATAGTACGAAAAGAAAGACCGTCGGTCAGCATATCTAATTTTTGCTTCAATTCAAACTGTGTCATAGTCATGTTTTTGCTGTAATCGCGGTATCCTTTTAGTGCTTCGGCGTATGGGTTGATATAGTCGGCAGTCGTATAATTTCCGAAAAGCAAGTGGTCAACATAACTAAAATTCTCGTCCGGCTCGTAATAGGGCTTGAAATACACGGGGTTAGCCTGTACTACTTTGCGATACATGCCCGAACCACCGTCAAAAGGCCCGCGATACTCATCGAACGTGGAACTCAAACGGAGAATTAATTCTGTTGTTTTTGTTACATTGACGTTGACATTCGACCTTACTGCGTATTTTGTCAAGTCGATGTTTGAATTGAAATTGTTGCGTTTATCAACTTTCAAATTACCATTATCTTGCGTTATATTAGCGGCTACGTAATATCTGGCTACCGTGCCTCCGCCGCTGACACTGATATTGGCGCGTTCGTTGATGGCATAATTGTTAAACATGGCCTTGTACCAGTCGGTTGCAGGGAAGAAATCGGGATATTGGCCGCGCTCTGTCATGGCTATCTTCTCTGCCGAGTACATTCTGACACCATTTGGGTCGCGCGTCAGGATGGCTTCGTTGTGCATTTTCATGTAGGTTACAGGGTCGGTAAGTTGTACCATCTGCGTCGGATTAGAAAACGAATGTTCTATCCTGACGTTGACCTGTGCCTTGCCTTCGCGTCCTTCTTTAGTCGTTACCAATATGACGCCGTTAGCGCCGCGTGCGCCGTAAACGGCTGTCGCTGTAGCGTCTTTCATAATTGAGAACGAGGCGATGTCGTCGGTATTAAGTCGTGCAAGGTCGTCGGTGTTGAGTTCAACGCCGTCGATGAGTATCAGTGGGTCTTTCTTGGCGTCGGCGCCAAAAGTCGTGATGCCTCTGATAAAGAATGATGCGTTGTCCTGTCCCGGCTCACCTGATGTCTGATACGAGATAAGACCCGCCACGCGACCCGCAAAAGCAGTCGTCAGGTTGCTTGACGGTACTTTCAGGTCTTTGGTGTTGACTGTGGTGATGGATGAAATGACGCTTTCCTTTTTTTGCTTGCCGAATGCTACGACGGTTACTTCGTCTAACTCGGAAGTCAGTTCTTGAAGTATAACGTTGATAACCGACTGTGAGCCGACATCAATTGTCTGCGTCTTCATGCCCAGATAGGCTACTATCAGCACGTTCGACGGCGTTACATCAATGGCGTACATGCCGTTGTTGTCGGTAATAACGCCGCGTGTAGTGCCTTTAACCGTTACGGTAGCGCCGGCCAGCGGCTCGCCGGTCGCATCCGTTACTGTACCTTTGACGGTCTTTGTGCCTGGTTGTTGCCACGATTCAACCTTGTCGGGGTTTGTTTTCTTCGTCTCATCAGCCCGAAACAGCACTACTTGACGGTCTAAAATGTTGTACGTCAGCGCAGTGTTGGCGAAAAGTTTGTCGAGTACGACGATTAGTTCGTCATGGTCGGCTTTGATGTCCATCTTGCGGCTCAATTCATTGCCCACAAGATTTTCGGTAAACACGAAAACGTAGTCGCTGCCTTCCTCTATAAGATTGATAATCTCGCTTATAGCCGTGTTTTTTAGGTTAAACGAGAAATCTCCCCTTTGAGACATCGACTGAAACGCAAAGGCTGTGTTTATTCCGATGACTAACATAAAAATTGTAATTCTGTTTTTTTTCATAAACGATTTGTTGGTTAGTATTCTATTATGATTTTGTTGTCTTGGCGACGGTAACGTGTTGATGATAAACGAGATATTGTTGTCATCACGTTGTCGATGTTTGCCGACAGGAACAGTTTGCCGACGCACTTAATGTTTTGCAGTTCAACGCTTTCCTTGATGTCGAACGACATATTGTAGTATTGCTCTATTTTTTTCAACACTTCTGGTATCGGAGTGTCGTCCAAAAAGATATATCCGTCTTTCCAACTGATGTGTTTTTTAACGTCAACGGCTTGCTTGTTGATTGTATTATTCTGATATATAACCATTTCGTTGGGTAGCATGATGATTTCACTTGTTTCGTTGCGGTTGTGCGTCATTCTAACTCCTGTCTTTCCTTCTACCAAAACTACCGACGGTGCCTCTCTTCTGTCGCCGTATGACGATACGTTAAACGTTGTTCCATAAGCCGTTATGTCCATTTCGGCAGTATGTACAACAAACTGACGTTTGACGTCCTTTTTAACTTCGACAAATATCTCGCCCGACATGTTTATCTCGTATTTCTCACCGTCGAACCGTTCCGGAAATTCCAGCGTGGAACCGGAGTTGATGATGATTTTTGTGCCGTCGGCAAGCGTAAGTCGCGATCTCTTACCGTATGGAACTATAATACTTGTAATTTTGGTTGCTTTTACGGTCGCTTTCTCGGTAGTGGAATCAGCCATAACAGTCAGTAACCCATCCGTACCTACATGTATATCAACGTTTTGACTGTACGAATCTACCTTGCCGCCGCTAATAAGTTTTATATCTTCATCTTCCAGACTGACACCCGTTATAACATCTTTATCGTCGATTTGATTATTTTTTTCTTTATTAATAAGTGTAATACTTACACTTATTGCCAGCGCAACAAAAGCGGCAGCAGCAAATGGTAAAAGCTTCATAACAAACGACTTGTCGCGGCGAGAGATAACACTTCTTCTCGCTACGGATGTTTCGAGCCGTCGCCACAGATTTTCATAATCCGCTTCGGACATCTGTTTATTGTTGTCGTCAAGCGCATCTTTGATTATTTCTTTCAGAGTCATATAAAAATTGTCCTTTTCGTAAAAGACAAATCTATCACCTCATTTATGCCCCTTTGAGATGTTAAAAATTCATAATTTATTCTGTTCTATGCCGTCGCGCAGTTGCAACATTGCTTTGTAATGGAGTTTGCGGCAGGCGGCGACAGGAATTTTCATCATATTGGCAATCGGCTCATAATCAAGTTCTTGGATATATCGCAAAAACAGTACTTCACGGCGTCGCGACGGCAAACTGTCGAGTAATTGCCTGACTTTGCGTTTAATGGCATCTTCTTCCTCGCAACGGATTATTTCGTCTTCAATTGTAACGACTTCGGCAAACATTTCGCCGACGCTGTTGCTATCTTCCGTCTCATCGGGCAAATCAATTGCGGAAAGTTGCTCTTTGAGCATGTTTAACAATCTGTTTCTAATCGCTTTACAGAGATAATAGTGCATATTGTCAACCTTATCAACAAGTTCGGGTTTTTCGAGCATAATACAAAATACATCATGAATAGCGTCCAAAGCCATATCCCTGTCAAAACCAAGTTGACGGGCATATAAAAACATAGCACGCGCGTGTTCTTTGTATATTCGGTCGATTTTCATCATTGCAGTCGTCGTATTTTTCGTTCACTAAGGCAAAATCGGTGCAAAGATAAAACGACTTTTTTAAATATCATTTTTGCTTATCTTCGTCTTTCAACTGTTTCCGTAAAAGTTCAATTTCTTTTTTAATATCGTTAATGGCTTGGTCTTTTGCCTCTAATGCTCGTTTTTGCTCCTCTATTACCGGTTCCAGCAGTCGGCGTTCTTCTTCCCGTCCTTCTTCCCGTCCTTCTTCCCGTCCCTCTTGCCGTCCTTCTTCCCGTCCTTCGTCTTTTGCATATTGCAATTCGAATATTTTGGTAACCATCATACTGTTTTTATACATAACATTTTGCATATGATTGTCGTAATCGGACTTTTCTTCCGGCGTCATACGGTCGCGCATCAATACAAGACGCGCCTCTTCAAGACCCGGAGCACTGAAACTGTCCGGAATAGCACTGTTTTTAAGAAAATATATCCATTCGTCGAGGCTGTTTTTTGCAACATCATCAAAACCGTTAACTTTAAGGATATAATATTCCGGAAATATTTCGGATATATCCGTTTTACCCAAAAACTTGCGTTGACTTGGCGTCAGTTGAAGAATATCGTTGAGATGAATCCCTACAAAGTTGTTTGTGCCGTGATAAACATAGTCTTTTCCTACTCCGAGTTCAAAATAAACAATATTAATGTGATATACCTTGCGAACTTTTTCATATTTATCTCCGGAACGGAGATGTTCCGAAATAGCCTTGGCAACAGCATATTGCATACGAAAGAAGTAATCGGCTTCACTGTTGTTTTGTAATTCTATAATTAACAACTCATTTTTGTCGTTTTCGCAAAGTATGTCAACACGATTGTACTTATCTTCTTCTGTCTGTTTGTTACCTTCCGGGTCTTTAATAGTTTTAATAGTAATTTGTTGGTTCAACAACACGCTCAAAAATCCTTCCAACACTACGTAGTTGGCTTTATTGCGTAACAGGCGTTTCAACGCCCAGTCAAAGCGTATCATGTTTCGCTGTATGCGTTCTCCCTCTTGGGGTTTTAGCGATTGTTTCTTTTTCTTTTCCATAATAATCAATTTTAAATGTGCCGCAAATATACAAAAAAATTTTATCAACAAACTAAAATCAATGATTTTTTTGTAACTTTGCAGCCAATTTATGGATTATATCAAAAGTGCAAATTTTATTGCAGAACATATTCAAAACATACCTGATACGGCTTTAATTCTCGGAAGCGGTCTCGGTTCGCTTGTTGATAGCATTGATAATAAGACTGTTATACCATACAGTGAAATACCCGGCTTCGTAAAGTCAACAGCAACAGGACATAAAGGCAATCTGCTTTGCGGATCGCTTAACGGCAAACACATCCTCGTTATGCAGGGACGGTTTCATTACTACGAGGGATATTCGATGCAGGAGGTAACGTTTCCGGTAAGGGTGATGAAATTGCTTGGAGTACGTAATCTTCTGATTACCAATGCGGCAGGAGGTATAAATCATACGTTTCGTGTCGGCGATTTGATGGTTATTACCGATCATATCAACCTTGCGCCCAACCCGCTTGTAGGGCAAAACGACGACCGTTTCGGTATTCGCTTCCCCGATATGACGCACGCTTATGACAGGTCGCTGATAGCGCTTGCCGACGAAATTGCCGCCGAAAAAGGCCTCGTGTTGCGTAAAGGCGTCTATGTTGGGCTTACCGGACCGTCGTTTGAGACGCCCGCCGAGTATGCTTTCTGCGGAAAAATAGGCGGTGATGCTGTTGGGATGAGCACCGTAGCAGAAGTTATAGTAGCCCGCCACGCAGGGATGAAAGTTTTCGGCTTGTCGGTAATATCCAACGAAGGACATCATTTTGCGCATGATTTCGCCAACAGCGGCGAAGACGTTATCCATGCCGCAGCAAAAGCCGCCGACAATGTGGTGATGTTGTTTAAAGAACTGATAATCAGGAGATGACTGCCATAGAACAAGGAATCTTTAACCGGACAACATTACTGCTGGGCAACGAAGTTATGCAGCGTATTGCCGAAGCCAAAGTCATAATATTCGGCACAGGCGGCGTAGGCAGTTGGTGTGCCGAAAGCCTTATCCGCTCCGGCATCAGGCATCTCACAATCGTTGATTCCGACCGTATCTGCGTTACTAACATCAATCGGCAGTCGATGGCAAATACCCTTACCGTAGGTCGGGTTAAGGTTGAGGCGTTGCGTGATAATCTGCTGGCTATCAATCCCAAAGCCGAAATTAATGCTTTGCAGATGATTTACAGTCTGGAAACGAGCGATTTTTTCGACCTCAATGCTTACGATTATATCATTGACGCTATCGACAGCCTCCAAAACAAAGCGCTGCTCATCATCTCCGCCACGCGCACTAAGGCGACGTTTTTTTCTTCTATGGGCGCGGCATTGAAGATGAACCCGCTTAAAATACAGGTTGCAGAGTTTTGGAAAGTGAGCGGTTGCCCGCTTGCCGCTGCCTTGCGCCGCAAACTGAAAAAAACCGAAATGCCGAAACGCAAATTTCTGTGTGTTTACAGCGATGAACTGTTGGAAAACAAAGGACGAAACGCTTCCTGCGGCACAGAGAAATGCCTCTGCCCGACGTCTCAAACCGGCCCCGGCGACCCGTCGCTCGTCAACCACGAATGGTGCAGCCTCAAAGCCCGCATCAACGGCACAGTAGCCCATACAACAGCAATTTTCGGCTTTACATTAGCCGGTCTCGTTATTGAAGATATTAATTTTAAACAATATAAATAATATGAAAACAAAAGCAGTAAGATTGTACGGTAAGAATGACCTTCGATTGGAAGAGTTTGATTTACCGAAGATTAAGGATGAAGAAATCCTTGCAAAAGTAGTGTGCGACAGTATATGCATGTCGTCTTACAAAGCGACGCACGAAGCCGACATCCACAAACGGGTGCCACGCGACGTGGAGTATAATCCGGTTATCATCGGACATGAATTTTCCGGTGAAATAATCGAAGTAGGCAAAAAATGGCAGGAAAAGTTTGCCGCAGGCGACAAATTTTCGATACAGCCCGGCATTAACGACCCCGATACGCCGTTGGGAATAATGAGCGCGCCGGGTTATTCATACCGTTTTATCGGCGGCGATGCAACGTATGTCGTTATACCAGAAGAAGTTATGCGCAACGACTGCCTGCTTCGCTACACCGGCAAAGGCTATTATCCGGCATCGCTGTCGGAGCCGCTTTCGTGTGTGATAGGCGCCATGCACGCCAATTATCACACTACTGCCGGCTCGTATGTTCATCATCCCGAAATCCGCGACGGTGGCAATATGGCTATACTGGCGGGGGTAGGTCCGATGGGGTTGGCGGCTATTAATTACGCTATTCATCGCAGCGACAGACAACCGAAACTGATGATTGTTACCGACATCGACCAAACGCGCCTTGACCGTGCCGAAAGTCTTTACAGCCCTGATGAGGCTGCCCGCAACGGTATCGAACTGCGATATGTCAACACCGGCAATGTCGATAATCCGGCAGAGTTGTTGCTGTCGTTCACCGGCGGCAAAGGCTATGACGATGTGTTCGTTTTCGCTCCCGTAGCGCCGATTATTGAGCAGGCGGACGCTGTTCTCGGCGTTGACGGCTGTTTGAATTTCTTCGCCGGGCCTGCCAAAACCGATTTTAAGGCGCCTTTTAACTTCTACAACGTCCACTACGCCCGCACTCACATCGTCGGCACGAGCGGTGGTAACAAAGATGATATGGTTGAAGCCCTCAAAATGATGAGTAACGGTCTTGACCCGTCAGGGCTGATAACTCATATCGGCGGCTTAAACGCTGTTATCGACACGACTATGAATTTGCCTTCAATTCCGGGCGGTAAAAAGTTGATTTACACTCATATAGACATGCCGCTGACGGCCATTAGCGACTTTGCGTCTTTGGCTGTAGGCAGTCCGTTATACGCAGAACTTCACCGTCTATGCGCTGCCAATAACGGTCTGTGGAGCGTCGAAGCCGAAGATTATTTGCTGGCGAATGCTTAATGGAAACCTTTAAAAATTGATTTTTTCGAGGTTCCTTAATATCCTTCTTCGTCGAGGAAAGAGGCAACGAACATGCTCTGAACGGCGCTCGACCATGCTAATTTCCCGTTTGAAACGGATGATACCCAGAATATTCTGACATTAAATTTGGATGTCTCGGCGTTGAAGTATTCCTGGTTTCGCTCGTTATAGGCGGCGTCGCGAAGGAAAGAACCGATGCGATAGCATACCTGAAATTCGTTTTGACTCTTCGACAGTTTGGTCGTTGTTTTAGTTGCTCTGATATAGAGGTCGTAAAAACGTTCTGCGCCTACAACGGTAGGCTGACCGGAATAATTACCGTAGCACATGCTCCAATCGAGTTCTACGTCGGAAGCCTGCGGCAATGTGTGCGGCAAAAAGAGATAACTGTCGGATGTGGTATTCACTAACGCTCCGTTGTTGTTGTAATAACCCGACAAAAGGGGTATCTCGTTGTCCATTACCGTTGATGTGTCGCTCATATACGACATCGCTGTCGTTTGCGGTAGCTTGGAATAGTTGGAAATCGTAACGGTATAGTAGTTGTTAGTTTGAAGCATTGCCGAAGAGTTTTCGGGTGCATCGAAATCGCAGTTGTAATAGACAAGAAAACTTTCGCCCGACTGCATGTATGTATTCATAGATGGGGCGTAGAGTGGTCCTACAGTGCTGTGAAATAGCGATTGGGAGAAATAACCTCCGTCGGCGTCGTAAACTCCGAGGGCGTATCCCGATTGAACATTTTTGCCGTCAAGGCATGAAGTGAGCGATGCTATACCGAGTATCATCGCAAGTAAAAAAATAGTTGTTTTTCTCATCTTTTTTTCTTATTATTAATTAGTTATATAATATTCTGTTAAAATCCGAAGCGTATTCCGGCCTGCAAAGATACATAAAAAGGTTTATTTGACCAAATTGTTTCGATATCACTGTTATATTTGAAGTGATAAGAGGCGCCTGTTTCGGCGTAGATGCTGATGAATTTCCACAGCGGATATGTAACTCCGGCGCGGCTGTTGAGCGACCATAGCGGCACGGTTATGCGGTCGTCGTTTTCTTTTGGCAGGTGATCACCGTTGACATACTGGATTTCTTTATATTTGCCTGCGAAGTTCCATTCGCACATTCCGCCTGCCGAGAGGTAAAACATCATCTTTCGCCACTGTGCGAGGCGGTATGAAACCGACAGCGGAAGACCAAGAAAATGAAGCGTTTGACGGTCTTGTCCTGTCGTTTCGCTGGTGATTTCATAGTCCCACGTTGAGCGTAACAGGGTGTACGTGAGACCGCTGTTAAGCGACCATCTGTCGTTGAGGATGTAACTGACGCCGATACCGGTTGAAATGGGTATTTTGTGATGTGCTTTGGCATTTTGTGATGTCCGATTTTTGACGTAGTTGTTGAGCAGAATTTCTTGTGACGGACGGGTGGTAATGTGGGTTGACGGAGAGGATGGGTTGTTGTTGCTTATGGGGTTATGCTCCGGCGTAGCGGCGACGTCAGACATGTATAAATCGGCCGTCGAACTCATTCCTACGGTATTTGTACCGACACCGATGCTGCCGCCACCCATGCCGAAACTCCAGCGACGAGTGTTTGCTATTAAATTGTTTCGTTGTTTTGTTGTTTGTTTGTTTGTTTGTTGCTTTGTTGCTTTTTTGCTTTCTTCCCTCGTCTCCTCGTTTCCTTGTTCCCTCGTCTCCTCGTTTCCTTGTTTCCTTGTCTCCTCGTTTCCTTGTTTCCTTGTCTCCTCGTTCAAACCACTTGCAGGGTTACAAACCACTGCAAGGGTTGTTCCCTCGTCTCCTTGTCCCCTCGTCTCCTCGTTTCCTTGTTTCCTTGTCTCCTCGTTCAAACCACTTGCAGGGTTGCAAACCACTGCAAGGGTTGTCTCCTTGTCTCCTTGTATCCCCGTCTCCTCGTCTCCTTGTATATATATAACAAACAATGCTGCTACAGCCGCTGCCGCAGCATAGTAACACCATCGTCGAAACGAAATCAACACTACTGATTTTCTCTTTCGCTTATTGAGACCGGCTTCTATTGCCGTCCAGACATCGGGACTTACATTCGCCTCATAATCATCAAGTTGCGAACGAATCATCTTTTCAAACATATCTCTTTCTTCTGTCATCCGTTATGTTTAATATTTTGTAAAATCATCTTTTGCAGCATTTTACGTGCGCGGGCATACTGTGACCGCGACGTACCTTCCGAAATTCCGAGCATCTGACCAATATCTTTGTGAGAATACTCTTCTATGGCATACAAGTTAAAAACAGTTCTAAAACCGTCGGGCAAAGAAGCGATACACTTCAGTATCGTATCGCCGGATACTTCGTATGGCGAAACATCATCGGCTTCATCTTCTATTTGAACGTCCTCAATATCAAACGCTTCGCGTAAAACATCGGCACGTCTCAAATGTTCCAGCGCACAATTAACAATTATACGCCTCACCCAGCCTCCAAACTGACCCGTTCCTGAATACCTGTTAAGGTTGGTAAATACTTTAATAAAACCTTCCTGCAAGATGTCCTGCGCGTCTTCGATATTTTTAACATATCTCATGCACACTGCCATCATCTTGCCGGAATACATGTCATACAAGGCTTTTTGCGCTGGTCGGTCGCCTCGCTGACATCCCTCAACAAGTAATTTTTCATCCGTTATCATTTTGTTTGTCTAATTCTATGATGCAATTTTTTTTCTAACGTTGCATGAAATTGTGATTTTTTTTGCAAATTTTTCATAACGGAGTTCGGCACAGCGTGTTGTCATTCGGCAAGGTCTTCTTCAATTACCAGATTATCAATGATAAAGTTTTGTCGGTCGGATGTGTTTTTACCCATGTAAAATTCGAGCATTTCTTTTACGGCGTTGTCTTTTTTTAGTTTAACGGGGTCGAGGCGTATGTCTTTATCGATGAAATGTCGGAACTCGTCGGGCGAGATTTCTCCAAGTCCTTTGAATCGCGTTATTTCGGGGTTTTTGCCGAGTTGTCTTATTGCCGCGTGTTTTTCGTCGTCGGAGTAGCAATAGATGGTTTTTTGCTTGTTACGGACGCGAAAAAGTGGGGTTTGGAGTATGTAAACGTGATTTTTCTTGATTAGGTCGGGAAAGAATTGGAGAAAAAACGTGATAAGCAGCAGGCGGATGTGCATTCCGTCAACATCGGCGTCGGTGGCTATTATGACTTTGTTGTAGCGTAGTCCTTCGATGCCGTCTTCGATGTTGAGGGCGGCCTGCAAGAGGTTAAATTCCTCATTTTCATATACTATTTTTTTCGTCAAACCGAAACTGTTTAACGGTTTGCCGCGCAGACTGAACACTGCCTGCAAGTTAGGGTCGCGGCTTTTGGTGATAGAACCTGATGCGCTGTCGCCTTCGGTGATGAATATTGAGGTGTTCTCTTTTTCGTTGTTTTTGAAGTCGTTAAGGTGTATGCGGCAGTCGCGCAGTTTTTTGTTGTTGATGCTCACTTTTTTGGCACGTTCGCGGGCTAATTTTGTAACGCCGGCGATGGCTTTGCGTTCTTTTTCCGATTCGAGGATTTTTTTCTGCAAAATATCAGCCGTTTCGGGATTTTTATGCAGATAGTTGTCGAGTTCTTTTTTGATGAAATCGCCGATAAATTTGGGGATTGAAACGCCGTCGGGCGCCATGTCTTTTGAGCCGAGTTTGGTCTTTGTCTGGCTCTCGAAAACGGGTTCTTCAACCTTGATACTTACGGCAGCGATGATGCCGGCGCGAATGTCTGTGTATTCCATGTTTTTGTTGTAAAACTCCTTTATTGCGCGTCCTACCGATTCGCGGAATGCCGACAGATGGGTGCCGCCTTGCGTAGTGTGTTGACCGTTAACAAACGAGTAGTACTCTTCGCCGTACTGATTGCTGTGAGTGATAACTACCTCAATATCATCGCCTTTAAGATGTATCAGCGGATAGAGCGGTTCTTCGGTCATGTTTTCGTTGAGCAAGTCGGCCAAACCGTTGTCGGAATGAAATGATTTGCCGTTGTAGTTGATAGTCAGACCGGTATTGAGAAAAGCGTAGTTTTTCAGCAGATTTTCTACATATTCGTCTTTGTAAATAAAATTAGGAAAAATCTCGGTATCGGGAATAAAACTGACGAGCGTGCCGTTACGTTCTTTTGACGGTTGTATTTCAGACTGATAAACAATTTGCGCACGTTGATACTCAACACGTTTGGCTTCTTTTTCGCGGACGCTCTCAATCAGAAAATACGAACTTAACGCATTGACTGCTTTGATACCCACACCGTTAAGTCCTACCGATTTTTTAAACGCTTTACTGTCGTATTTTGCGCCGGTATTCATCTTGCTCGACACGTCAACTACCTTATTTAGAGGTACTCCGCGCCCGTAATCACGCACGGTTACCTGACTGTCGGCAATTTTGACGCTTATCGTTTTGCCGAAGCCCATCATGTATTCATCAATTGAGTTGTCAAGTACTTCTTTGAGCAGTACATAAACGCCGTCGTCGGCATACGAACCGTCGCCTAATTTGCCGATATACATGCCCGGTCGCAGGCGTATATGCTTGTCCCATTCGAGGGTTTTGACTTCATCATCACCGTAATTATCAGCTGTTTGAGTGTATAGTTCTTCCATATAGGTTCTTTTTTAAACGGCTGCAAAGTTAGTAAAAAATTTTAAAATTTCATTATTTTCGTCCGAAGTCTGCGGGAATTTCGCCCCATGCTGATGTTTCCCATTTGAGGATGGTGGTAGTGTAGGGGTTTTCGTTGAGCCATTTTTCGGCACGCTCTATGAGATTGAATATTATAGCATTGTTGGCTGTGCGGATTAGTTTGGTCTTGCATTTTTTTTGCTTTACCCACAGGATGGCATTGCGACTGTCGGAATATATCGGCATCGTACAGCCGGATTTCTTTAAAAGCGCCAGACCATGAACTAATGCCAAAAACTCGCCGATATTGTTAGTGCCTTGCTTCATTGGCCCGACACGAAATACTTCCTGACCGGTTTCAACATAAACGCCCCGATATTCCATGTCTCCCGGATTACCGCTACATGCCGCGTCAACTGCCAGACTTTCAATCTTATACGGTGCTTTGTCGGCACTAACGTGAGGTTTAATGCCTGACTTTGCCGCAGCCCCTACATAATTACGATACGGCTGTTCGAGAGCCACTACTGCCTCATCGCGGGTAGCAAAAGATTTAAAAATCGCTCCCTTATAGTCTTTGATTTGCTGCCGACACTTGTCCCAACTGTCATAAACGCCCGGATTGACGCCGTTCCAAACCGTGTAAAATTTTTGTTTATCAGATGTTTTTGCCATATTAATAATATTTTAGACGTTCAATTTCTTTTTTGATCATGTGTTCATTCTTCTATCTCGAAATTTTCAATGATTTTTTTGTTATATGCTTTCCAACCTCCGCGAAAATCTCGACTTGACATTGATACAAATTTGTCCATTCGGTCGGAATTTAATTGCTTTAATAATGATTCAATACTGTATCCGTTGACTTTTTTAATACAATAACCTGAATAGAAAGTTGCTTCAGGATTTTCGTGAAAAATAAAATTCGGCTTATAATTCATTGGAGAAAAAATAATTTTTTCTCCAAAACTTGTATCTAAACCTTGACTACGCCCAAAAGCATACCACGCCACAGGATTTGGTGTACCGTTGTCGCGCTTGTCTAATTTTGACTTTACAGATAATAAGTAGTCGTATGCCAAAGGAAACAACGCTTTTAATTCGTTCTCAGAAATAATTTGGTGTTTGCCGTTGATATTTTTGTAGGGAAACAAAACGTATTCTTTAATTATTTCATCGGAATTCTTTAATTTTGAACCTTTTATAATAGGCTTTAATATGTTTTTTTCCAATTTCACACGCCCTTGGAATTTCGTGTCTGCATAAACATAAGCCTCGTCAATATTTTCGACAGGGAAAATATAAGCGCTGTCGCAAAGTGTTGTAATTCCGACATGAATATTACAAATTTCTTTTAATTTTTTTCCTCTAATTTTTTCTGTTTTCTCCGTTGAAAGTTGCCAGAATGGCTCTTTTAATTCTGAAAAATCAACTATTTTTTCTTCAAAAGTTGTTTCAGTAAGTGCCTTTTGAAAGAGAAAATCATTATTTTTTTTTTGATTGAAAATTGTGATTGCCGAATAAGTTGTTGCATTTTCAAACAACTGAATATCACCATAATTAGTGATTTGAACAAGATTTCTGCTTTTTGCAAAATGTTGTCTTAACAATCTGGCAGTTTCTGTAAATAAGAATGTGTTTGGTGTAATCAATCCACAAATTCCATTTTCTGATAATAAATTGATACACAATTCATAAAATGCGATATAAATATCTGT
>JAITHS010000217.1 GCA_031279875.1 Tannerella sp. | reverse complement strand
GCATTTGGAAATCACATGATTTTTGTCTAATTTTGCATGTTGCAACCAAGTTTTCAAGCAAAAAACAGATATGACAAACCGGTATTTTATATTTTTTTCATATAACGGAACCCGATATTGCGGATGGCAGCGGCAACCTGACAATATGACGGTGCAGCAAACGATTGAAGAGGCGCTATCGACCGTCTTGCAACAGGATATTAGTGTTGTGGGGGCAGGAAGGACGGATACGGGAGTGCATGCAAGAAAGATGGTGGCGCATTTCGATTATTGCGAGGCAGAGATTGAGGAAAAGAATGCCGTCGTCAACTCGCTCAACAAAATGCTCTCACATGATATTGCTATCGACAAGATTGTGCCGGTTAGATACGACGCTCATGCACGGTTTAGCGCCACGAAACGGACTTACATCTATTCGCTTACCGAGCGTAAAGACCCTTTCAACTATGAGATTGTGTGCCGCAAGTCGCTCGCGAAGATGAATTTCGACCGTATGAACGAGGCGTGCCGGATATTGTTTGAATACATTGATTTTACGTCGTTCGGCAAGTTCAGTCCCGACGTCAAAACCAACAACTGCCGCATCACCGAAGCACACTGGAAACAGGACGGCGATATTTGGCGTTTTACAATTTCTGCTAACAGATTTTTGCGAAACATGGTAAGAGCGATAGTCGGGACGCTGATTGATGTCGGTCGCGGAAAAATTTCGCTTGACGATTTTAAATCCATCATCGAGGCAAAAGATAGATGTAAAGCAGGCGATTCGGCTCCCGCATGTGGACTTGCGCTCGTGGAAATTGACTATCCGGATGAAATTTTTTTGGAAAAAGTTGGAAAATAGAAAAATTATTACTATATTTGTAGTATAAATAGATATGAAAAAAAAATGAAAATATTGATTATTAATCTGTTATTGATTTTCGTTTACAACTTCGGGCAGTCGCAAACTATCGACAAACTGTTTATTGCCATGCCCAACGAACAGATTGTGCTGCTCGAAGAAGCATGGCGCAAAGATATCATCGACCTCTACCGTTCCGGCAAACCTGCGACGCTCGAAAACAGGCTGCGAGGCAAATCTACACTGCTCAAACTCAACGACAATTACCTGCTCTTGCAACTTACAGAGCGCTCGACTTTGGAGATGAGACTCCTGCCGCTTATCAACAATACGTTTATAATCTGTGTGATAACGACAGTTTCGGCGCCCGTAGCCGACAGTAATGTCAAGTTTTATACTACCGAATGGAAAGAAGTCAAAAAGGACGACCTGATGAAGCCGGTCGATGTGAAACGGTTTTTAAAAGATAAAAATATCTCCACAGCGGCTCCCGAATATGTTACTTTGGTTGCAGCACTTGATATGCATCTTCTAAAATACAGCCTTAATGAAGATAATAACAATATCACAGCCGAATATATGACATTGCAATATCTTGATAATGAGACAAAAAGAACCATTCTGCCGCTACTGAAAACAGAGCCGACGGTACTTGTCTGGAAATCAGGACATTACGAATGAAAATTTTTTGGCACGTTTTTTGTACATAATAGAACTAAAAAAATGGCAAATTATACAAAACGACTTGAAGAAGTGCTTGAATACAGCCGCGAAGAAGCATCAAGGCTTCGTAACACACTGTTGATGCCCGAACATTTGATGCTGGGCATCTTACGCGACGGTGTCGGAAATATAGCATACAACATTCTTAAAGCATTACAAACAAATTTCTCAGAAATGAAACAAATATTAGAAAATAATATTAGAAACGCCTCATCATCAACGCAATACATATCGGTAAACGACATCACGATGAGCAAAACGGCCGAACATGCGCTTCAACGCAGTGTGCTTGAAGCACGAAGCTTGAAATCCGACGTAACAGGAACACCTCATCTGTTGCTGTCGCTACTGTCGGACAATAATTCGGTATCGCAATATCTTAAAGATCAAGGCATTGATCATGACGCTATAAAAAAACGCACGCCTGTAACGCTAAACGACGAATTATCGCCGCGAACGATTTTACACGGCAGCGTTGAACACGGCAGCGTTGAAGACGTCAGGCAAAGCGTGCGGGCAGGCTATGTCGATGAAGACGAAGATGAAGAAGACGACAAATCATCAGGCAGCGGCGGCGGTTCGACAGGCTCGTCATCAGGCAAAACTTCCGGTAGCGGCACGGCGACGCAAGGCACAAAACCGACTTCCGACACGCCCGTTATCGACAACTTCGGCTTCGACATGACAAAAGCCGCCAACGAAGGCAAATTAGACCCCGTAGTAGGTCGCGAAAAAGAAATAGAACGATTGGCGCAGATATTGAGCCGCAGGAAAAAAAACAACCCCGTACTGATAGGCGAGCCGGGCGTAGGCAAATCGGCTATCGTCGAAGGGCTGGCGCAGAGGATTGTGCAACACAAGATTTCGCGCGTACTGTTTAACAAACGGGTCGTAAGCCTTGACATGGCGGCTCTTGTTGCCGGCACAAAATATCGCGGACAGTTTGAAGAACGTATCAAAGCCATACTCAGCGAGATGTCAAAAAATCCTAATATCATCCTCTTTATGGACGAAATCCATACAATGGTAGGAGCAGGCTCGGCATCAGGCACGTTAGACGCCGCCAACATGCTCAAACCGGCGCTTGCACGAGGAGAATTGCAGTGTATCGGCGCCACAACGCTCAACGAATATCGCAAAAGTATCGAAAACGACGGCGCTCTCGAACGACGCTTCCAGAAAGTCCTCGTTGACCCGACAACACCCGAAGATACACTGCAAATTTTGCGTAACATCAAAGACAGATACGAAGACCACCACAACACCCGCTATACCGACGAAGCGCTCGAAGCATGTGTCAAATTGACAGACCGCTATATCTCCGACAGATATTTTCCCGACAAAGCAATCGATGCTCTCGACGAAGCCGGTGCGCGGATGCATGTAACTAATGTTGTTGTGCCGCCGCAGATTGAATATCTCGAAAAACAGATTGCGAACATCAACGACGATAAACAAGTCGCCGTAAAATCACAAAACTTCGAACTTGCAGCCAGCTATCGCGACAAAGAGCGGTCGCTGGCGTCGCAGTTGGAACAAGCCAAGCAGGAGTGGAACTCCGAAATGAAAGAACATCGCGATACCGTTGACGGCGAAAAAGTAGCCGAAGTCATAGCAATGATGTCGGGAGTTCCGGTACAGCGCATCGCCAAAACCGAAAACGCACGACTTTTAGAGATGGAAGATGTGCTGAAAAATAAAATAATCGGTCAGGATGATGCCGTACATAAGATAGTTAAAGCTATCCAGCGCAACCGCATCGGACTGAAAGACCCGGCCAAACCTATCGGAACATTTATGTTTCTCGGACCTACGGGCGTCGGCAAAACATATCTCTCAAAAGTGCTGGCAGACTTCCTTTTCGGCTCCGAAGATTCGCTGATACGTATCGATATGAGCGAATATATGGAGAAATTTGCCGTTTCAAGACTTATCGGAGCGCCTCCGGGGTACGTCGGATACGAAGAGGGCGGGCAACTGACCGAAAAAGTGCGACGCCGCCCATATTCGATAGTTTTACTCGATGAAATGGAGAAAGCACATCCCGATGTTTTCAACCTCCTGCTGCAAGTTCTTGACGAAGGACGATTGACCGACAGCCTCGGACGCAAGATAGATTTCAAAAACACGATATTCATCATGACGTCGAACATCGGCACACGACAACTGAAAGAGTTCGGTCGCGGTATCGGCTTTCATCCCGAAAGCGACCAAAACACCGACCGCGAAGTAGCTCACAACGTTATCAAAAAAGCCCTCAATAAGGCTTTTGCGCCGGAATTTCTTAACCGCGTCGATGACATCATCGTTTTTGACCCGTTAGACAAAGATTCTATCAACAAAATCATTGATATTGAACTCAAAAAAGTCGTTGAGCGTATCGGCAGTACAGGCTATAATCTCGAAATAACCGACAAGATACGCGAACATATCGCCACCAAAGGCTTCGACATTCAATACGGCGCACGTCCGCTGAAACGCGCTATCCGGAAATACGTTGAAGACGAACTCGCCGACATCATTATCCGCGAACAGGTACATTCCGGCGACAACGTCCGTCTCAGCTACGACAAAGATGCCGATAAAGTTGTTCACCAAGTCGTATAATGTTTACATAATGTTTGCATAATGTTTGCATAGTGTTTGCATAGTGTTTGCATAATGTTTGCATAATGTTTGCATTTTGTTTGCATAGTGTTTACATTTTGTTTGCATTTTGTTTGCAAATCGCATACCGGAAACCCTTGCAGTGGTTTTAAACCCTGCAAGCGGTTTGGATCTTACGTCCGTCATTGGTAGGTACGAAGCAATGTAACTATTTTTTTGAACAAAGACCAAATAAATCTTAACAGCGGTTCGGGCGATCCGTCGTCTATCGCTATATGCTGTGTCCGAACTATATGTCCGTTTACGTACACAAATAAAAATTGTAACAGATTAAATATTAATTAGTTAGCAGTTCGGTACGTTTTTTGCCCTATTTAGCCTG
>JAITHS010000193.1 GCA_031279875.1 Tannerella sp. | reverse complement strand
AATCAACAATGTTTCGGTTCGCGGACCGGGATTTTCTTTTTTCATTTTTTTTCTGTCAGATACTGACACAACAGGTAATAATTTCATCATAGGCAAAATTAAGTTTATGTTTATGACTTTAAAACGTAGCTTGTATAAAAAAATTGTGTGAATTTAAAAAAAAAATAGTGTTATCAAAAAAAATACGTACCTTTGCAGCGGTAAAAACACCAAAAAAAATAATAAACATCAGATAATAAAAGAATTATGGCAAATCAACTTGAAAAAGTAAAAGAGTTAATCGCTCTTCGGGAGCAGGCGCGGCTCGGCGGCGGTGAGGCTGCCATCGAGAAACAGCATCAGAGAGGTAAGTTTACGGCACGCGAACGTATCAACATGCTCCTTGACGAGGGCAGTTTCGAGGAAATGGATATGTTCCTCAAACACAGATGTACTAATTTCGGTCAGGACAAGAAACAGTTTCTGGGCGACGGCGTCGTTACCGGCAGCGGAACGATAGACGGTCGTTTGGTATATGTTTTTGCGCAGGATTTCACGGTATTCGGCGGCTCACTTTCGGAAACTATGTCGCAGAAAATCTGCAAAGTAATGGATATGTCGATGAAGATGGGCGCGCCCTGCATCGGCATAAACGATTCCGGCGGAGCGCGTATTCAGGAAGGCGTCAACGCGCTGGCGGGATACTCCGAAATATTCCAGCGCAACATCCTTGCAAGCGGCGTCGTACCGCAGATTTCGGGCATCTTCGGGCCGTGCGCCGGAGGAGCCGTTTATTCGCCGGCGCTGACCGATTTCACACTCATGACAGAAGGCACGTCATACATGTTTTTAACAGGCCCGAAAGTTGTCAAATCGGTTACAGGCGAAGACGTTGACCAGGAAAATCTCGGCGGCGCAAGCATCCACTCCACAAAATCGGGCGTTACGCATTTTACGGCTACGACCGAAGAAGAAGGCTTGGAGATGATTCGCAAACTGCTCGGATTCATACCCCAAAACAATCTCGAAGAAGCGCCGCTGGTTGAATGCCACGACCCGATAGACCGTTTGGATGACAATCTGAACGAAATTATCCCCGACAGCGCTAATCAAGCTTACGACATGTACGAAGTCATAGCAACGATAGTTGACAACGGCGATTTTGTTGAAATACAGAAAGATTATGCAAAAAATATCATCATCGGCTTCGCTCGTTTCAACGGCCAGTCGGTAGGCGTAGTTGCCAATCAGCCCAAATATCTTGCCGGCGTGCTCGACTGCAACGCCTCCCGCAAGGCAGCGCGCTTTGTCCGCTTCTGCGATGCGTTTAATATACCGCTCGTTACGCTCGTTGACGTACCCGGCTTCCTGCCCGGAACAGGTCAGGAGTATAACGGCGTTATTCTTCATGGCGCCAAACTGCTCTACGCTTACGGCGAGGCTACGGTGCCGAAAGTTACCGTTACTCTGCGCAAATCATACGGCGGATCGCATATCGTGATGAGCTGCAAGCAGTTACGCGGCGACCTCAACTACGCCTGGCCTACCGCCGAAATCGCCGTAATGGGCGGTTCGGGCGCTGCCGAAGTGCTTTACGCCAAAGAACTTAAAGAAGCAGGCGCAAATGCTCCGCAAGTGATGGCAGAGAAAATTGCCGAATATGACAAACTGTTTGCAAACCCCTATAACGCAGCACGTTACGGCTATATTGATGACGTTATCGAGCCGCGAAATACCCGTTTCCGTATTATCCGCGCCCTGCAACAGTTGCAAACAAAGAAACTTACCAATCCGGCAAAAAAGCATGGTAATATTCCTTTATAATTTGTTGAACATGAAAAATATAAATTATATCTCGAAACTCGGCATATTGATATTGCTGCTTTGTTTCGTCGCCATGCAATATGCTGTCGCTCAACAGGTTACGGCAATGCGCATCAACGAAGTGCTTGTTATAAACGAAACAAACTTTACCGACGATTACAGCAATCGCCACGCATGGATAGAACTCTACAACACGTCGGCAGGAACGGTCAATCTGGCAGGTTGCTTCCTCACAAACGACCGCAACAATCCGACAAAATACTCCATCCCCAAAGGCGACATTCTGACTAAAATTCCGCCCCGTCAACATACTCTTTTCTGGGCTGACGGCGACCCCGACAAAGGCACATTCCACGTCAGTTTCAAACTCGACCCGACAAAAGAAAATTATGTCGCCCTCTATGATGCCGACGGCAAAACACTTGTAGATGAGATAGTTATCCCCGCCGGACAGATTCCCGACCGGAGTTACGGACGCAAGACCGACGGCAAACCCGAATGGATACAACTCGGCAAGGTAACGCCCTCAACCAACAACATTACGCTTGATAAGAACGATAAAATCGGAAAGTTCAAAGAACACGATCCCGAAGGCGCAGGAATGACACTTACCGCTATGGGAGTGGTTTTCTCCGCTCTTTTGCTGCTTTTCTGCTGCTTCAAATGTATCGGCAAGGTAGCAATTAAAGCAAGTAAGCGTAATGCGGAAAAAGCACATGCGGCAACCGTTTCGGGCGGCCATGCCAACGGCCATTCAACCGACGCTCTCGAATCGGGCGACATCGTAGCCGCTATCTCAATGGCTCTCTACGAAGCGACCGAAGATGTACACGACCTCGAAAATACCGTCCTAACTATCAACAAAGTAACCCGCCGGTATTCGCCATGGAGTTCCAAAATCTACGGATTACGCACTACGTTAAAATAATTACAAATTACAAATTACGAATTACGAATATTCAAATAATCAAATAAATAATTCACACAAGATGAAACAATACAAATACACAATCAACGGCAACAATTATAATGTAACGGTCAACAAGATAGAAGACACCGTTGCGGAAGTTGAAGTAAACGGCACGCCCTACAAAATAACGATGGACAAGCCCGCCAAAAAACAAGTTGTAACAATCAAACGCCCTGCCCAGACGCAGACAGCCCCCGTTTCGCGCCCCGCCGCCACAACAGGCGGCTCCAAAGCGATAAAAAGCCCGCTGCCCGGAGTGATATTAAGCATCGACTGCAAAGTAGGCGACGTGATTAAGAAAGGTCAAAAACTGCTCATCCTCGAAGCGATGAAGATGGAAAACGTTATCCCGTCCGACCGCGACGGTACGATAGCCGAAATAAAAGTCGGCAAAGGCGATTCCGTACTCGAAGGAGCAGATTTGGTAATCATTAAATAATATAGAACGATGCAGGAATTTATATCATTTCTATGGGATAATTTTCAGTTATTCCTCACATACACAGGATTTCATGCCGATAATGCCACGACAGGCCACATCGTCATGCTTCTCATCGGACTGTTCTTTATTTATCTTGCCATTACAAAAGAATTTGAGCCTATGTTGCTCATACCCATAGGCTTCGGCATTCTGATAGGCAATATTCCCTTTAAAGATGCCGGTTTGCAGATAGGCATCTACGAAGAAGGCTCTGTCCTGAATTATCTCTATCACGGCGTACGCAACGGCTGGTATCCGCCTCTGATATTCCTCGGAATAGGTGCGATGACCGACTTCTCGGCGCTGATTTCCAACCCTAAACTGCTGTTGATCGGGGCAGCGGCGCAGTTTGGTATCTTCGGCGCTTATGTTGCCGCGTTGCAACTCGGTTTTGAGCCGCAACAGGCCGGCGCAATCGGCATTATCGGCGGCGCCGACGGCCCTACGGCAATATTTCTTTCGTCGAAACTCGCCCCCAACCTGATGGGCGCAATAGCAGTGTCGGCCTACTCTTATATGGCGCTCGTGCCGGTTATTCAGCCGCCGTTTATGCGCCTGCTTACAACCTCAAAAGAGCGCGTTATCCACATGAAACCGCCACGAGTAGTGTCGCAAACAGAAAAGTTCATCTTCCCCATCGTCGGCCTGCTGCTGACGTGTTTCCTTGTGCCGTCGGGACTACCGCTACTGGGGATGCTGTTTTTCGGTAACCTGCTCAAAGAAAGCGGCGTAACACGTCGCCTTGCCGAAACAGCCCGCGGTCCGCTCATCGACATCATCACTATGATGCTCGGCGTAACAGTCGGCGCCTCAACGCAGGCAACGCAGTTTCTGACGTTCAACTCGGTGCTGATTTTCGGTCTCGGAGCGTTCTCTTTTATCATCGCCACATGTGCCGGAGTGCTGTTTGTCAAGTTCTTCAACTTGTTTTTGAAAGACGGCAACAAAATCAACCCGCTTATCGGTAACGCCGGCGTCAGCGCCGTTCCCGACTCTGCCCGCATATCGCAGGTAGTAGGATTGGAATACGACCGCTCAAACTATTTGCTGATGCACGCCATGGGACCAAACGTTGCCGGCGTTATCGGCTCTGCCGTCGCAGCAGGAGTTTTACTCGGATTTTTAGGGTAATTTAAATATAAAAGAATATGATAAAAAATACTTTACATTTACTTGTTATTTCGTTTGCATTTGCTTGTATTAATGTTTGCATGTATGCAAACGAAATGCATTCGAATATTTGCATGAATGTTTGCATGGATGCAAACGAGACGCGAGATTCGATTACAAAAAACGGTTACACGCTTGTGATGATTGACAAAGCGGAAGATTTTGACCCGAATATTAAAGCGCAATTGAGCGAAGTATTTTTCAAGGTCTATCCTCAACTCGTAGAGCGATTTAACAAAGAAGCCGTCAAAAGAGTTGTTTTTGTTATTGATCCCGAATACGACGGCGTAGCAGCAACATCACGCGGGCGGGTCGTTTTCAGCGTTGCATGGTTTAAGAGCAATCCGAAAGATATTGACGTAGTTACGCATGAAGTGATGCACATAGTTCAAAACTACGGACGCACACGTGCGCCGGGGTGGATCACCGAAGGCATAGCCGATTATGTACGCTACAAATACGGCGTGGCCAACGCAGAAGGCAACTGGTCTTTGCCCGACGTCAAGCCCTCGCATTCATACACCAACTCCTACCGCATTACGGCACGCTTTTTTGCTTGGCTCGAAAATCACAAAAACAAGGAAATAATTGACAAATTGGATGAAGTGATGCGGGAACATACCTACGACGATTCGTTCTGGAAAAACATGACAGCCAAAACTATCGACGAACTGTGGGAAGAATATATCGCCTCGCCGACTTTATGAATTAGATCACGCAACCGTAATTACCTATCGTTTGGTGGTATCATTCCTGCTACCAATGACGTGGTACCGTATCCCAAACCCTTGCAGTGGTTTTAGAACCCTGCAAGCGGTTTTCGGCAACAACCATTGTATGCGGCGAAATCAAGTGTCGTCCCATGCGGGACTATTGTTGATATGACTACTCTCTCCGGAGACTAAAGTCACCGGTTAATAAAGTGTCGTCCCTGCGGGACTGCGTGGTACGAGTCCGTTAGTGGTTAGTGATTAGTGATTAGTGGTTAGTGATTAGTGGTTAGTGATTAGTGATTAGTGGTACCCTCCTCGCAATGACGAATGTTTTTTCTCCGGATTAATTCGTAATTCGTAATTCGTAATTCAAAAGAAGTTCATAATTCATAATTCTTTTGTATCTTTGCGGCATAAAAACAAGAGAAAACATTGGAAAAAATAAACATTGAAAAAAAGATACTGCTAACCGACAGCCGGTCGCTGTCTGACCCTGACATCAGTATGTTTTTCGCCCTTGTTACCCAACAAAACGACGGACACAAATATATCCGAGTCCTCTACGAAAAAGGCGTTCGCAACTTTGTTGTCCGACGCTCGTTCAACGGAACGGACGAAATGCCTGACGCAAATTTCTATCGCGTTGACGACACCCTTGTCGCACTTCAAGAAATAACCGCCTCTCACCGGCAAAAATTCAACATCCCAATCATCGGCATCACCGGAAGCAACGGAAAAACTATCGTCAAAGAATGGCTCTACCAGCTACTTCACGAGCAGTTCAACATCGTCCGCTCACCCCGTTCCTACAATTCGCAGACAGGTGTACCGCTCTCCGTCCGGCAACTTAACGAAGACACCGAACTCGGCATTTTCGAAGCCGGTATCTCCCAGCGCGGCGAAATGCAACGGTTAGAAGCGATCATCCGCCCAACTATCGGCATTTTTACAACTATAGGCGATGCGCATCAGGAAAATTTTTCCTCTCATGAAGAAAAATGTCTCGAAAAACTCATCCTCTTTGAACATGCCGAAAAAATAATCTACAACGAAGACCAAACTCTCGTAAAATACTGTTTGGAGAAAAAAAATCTCCTGACGAAAACATTCGCATGGTCAAAAACAAACCCCAACGCCGACCTTTTCATCCGGTCTATCAACAAAAACTTCGATAAAACGACGATCGGGTACATATCAGAATGCGAAAGCGGCGAGATACAGATTCCTTTTACCGACGACGCATCTGTCGAAAACGCCATCCACTGTCTGGCATTAATCATTTCTCAAACATACGGACAAGGTGCGCATTGCCCCTTCTCCCGCCTTGAGCCGGTGGCAATGCGGCTTGATTTGAGCAAAGGCGTGAACAACAATACGCTGATAAACGATTCCTACAATTCGGATATTAACTCGCTCACCATCGCTCTCGATTTCATGGGAAGGCGCGCTCAAGGCAACCGGCTGAAGCGCGTTTTGGTACTTTCCGACATCCTTCAATCGGGGATTGCGCCCGCAGTATTTTACCGGCAAGTAGCCGAATTAGTCAAAAAAGAAAAAGTCGAACACATCATCGGAATCGGACCTAACTTGATGGCGCATTCCAACCTGTTCGACATGGAAAAAGAATTTTATCCTGCCACCGAAAGTTACCTTGAATCAGGCAGTTGGCGAACGCTGAAAAACTCCGTCGTCCTCATCAAAGGCGCCCGTCAATCGCGCTTCGAACGTATTTTCGAGCAGTTGGAAGAAAAAGCCCACCGGACAGTTCTCGAAGTTGACCTCGACGCAATGATTCACAACCTGAAACACTTCCGATCGTTACTGAAACCGGACACAAAAGTTATTTGCATGGTCAAAGCTTTCGGCTACGGCATTGGTTCATACGAACCGGCAAAGACATTACAGGAGCGTGGCGCCGATTACCTTGCTGTCGCTCTTGCCGACGAAGGCGTCGAGTTGAGACGCGAAGGCGTAACGATGCCCATCATGGTGATGAATCCCGAAAAACACACATTCACAATCATGTTTGAGCATCGTCTTGAACCGGAAATTTACGATCTCGACATGCTCGACGCTATCATCCGCGAAACCGAACGGCGGGGCATACTACATTATCCTATCCACATCAAACTGAATACCGGCATGAACAGGCTTGGCTTTGAAGAATACGAGATTACCGACTTGGTCGCGAAATTAAACAATCAGCAGGGCGTTACGGTGAAATCGGTATTTTCTCATCTTGCGGGAAGCGATTCTCCCGATCTTGACGATTTCACCCGCAGCCAAATACGGCAATTCACATCCGCAGCCGAACATCTGGAACAGATGCTTGAATACCCCATTCGGAAACACATCCTCAATTCGGCGGGCATCGAACGGTTTCCCGAAGCACAATTCGACATGGTGCGGCTGGGAATAGGTCTGTACGGTATTTCGTCGATGGATTACGGCTTTTTGAAACCCGTTGCGACGCTGAAAACCCATATCCTGCAAGTCCGCGAAGTGAAACAAACCGATACCGTAGGTTACAACCGTAACGGCATTTTAAAACGCGATTCGCGCATTGCATGCCTTCCCATCGGTTATGCCGACGGTTTAGACCGGCGTTTCGGCAACGGACACGGCTATGTATTGATAAACAACAAAAAATGTCCTTTCGTCGGCAACATCTGCATGGACGTTTGCATGGTTGACGTTACGGATACAAACGCCGACGAAGGCGATGCTGCAATCATTTTCGGAGAAAAGATTACCGTCAGCGAATTAGCCGAACAGTTGCAAACGATTCCGTATGAAATACTGACCTCTATTTCGCCTCGTGTTAAGCGGGTTTATTTTAAGGAGTAGGGGGATGACGCTACCCAAAACCCTTGCAGTGGTTTTAAACCCTGCAAGCGGTTTGACGAATGCCCTGCCCGTTAATGAGGCAACCGCTACCTCTGCTCAACAGAGAGATAAATCGGCGAACTCTAACTTAAAGAATGTTAATTCCAACGTCGCCGTACTCAACCATAAATGGAAACCGACCGTAAAT